>JAGXLJ010000220.1 GCA_018334775.1 Halodesulfurarchaeum sp. | reverse complement strand
TCTAAGACGTGGACACCCGGGAACTCGACATCTTTCCCGGTCTCGATGGACGTCCCGCTCCAAGTATGGAACACGACGACTGTGTCGCCATCAGCGATGAACCGATCAGGAACAACGGAGACGTCTTCCCAGACGGTGCCCATGACGCTAAAGACGTCCTCGATGAGTTTGTCCGCGCCATGGAACGTTCCGCCATGGACGAGTCCGGCTGCCTCGTTCATCTCGATGTCGGGCGCCCACGTGGCGGCGACGGCCTCGATATCCCCCTCCGCAAACGACTCGTACATACCTTTCACGATCTCGACGTTACTGCCCGTAGTTGTGATTGACATTGGTTGTTCTTCCATATGAGCCTCAGAGAATGTCTTACTGGGCCTCAATACGACGCTGACCAAGTGAGCGAACCCGGAGAGTCTATCATCTAGTAGGACCCACAAGAGCATGAACCTTCGTTATTTATAATGTAATTCGGCTCTGTTGAAATCCTCAGGGAGTTACAGGTACATCCGGTAGTCTGACCGGATGGAAGCCCTCCCGAAATCGCGGTTGCTCCGGTTCGTCGAGCAAGCGATGCACTTGGCACGGCGAGCTGTCACTCGCTACTCATCGAAGTTCTCCAAACGACGATACACACTCCACCAGCACATCGTTTTACTCTGTCTCAAAATTCGGAAGAACACGACATACAGGACGCTCCTCGACGAACTCATCGAGATGCCGCGCATTCGGAATGCCATCAATCTGGACGAAATCCCATCACCCTCAACGTTATGTAAGGCGTTCAATCGGCTCGGTATGGCAGTCTGGCGTGTCCTGCTCAACCTCTCGGTCACACTTCTCCCGACCAATGGTGTCGTCGGGATTGATGCATCTGGATTCGACCGGTGTCACGCCTCGAAACACTACACGAAGCGAACGAAGCTGACGATTCAGCAATTGAAAGTGACACTGCTCGTAGACACGAGAGCGAATGCTATCCTCGATCTCCACGTGACGACGACCAGAAAACACGACTCACAGATCGCACCGTCGCTCATCAAGCGGAATGCCGAGAATGTGGCGATCTTCCTCGGTGACAAGGGATACGACGACCAGAAGGTTCGCGCGGTAGCCCGTGACGCTGGTGTTCGTCCTCTCATCAAGCACCGAGAATTTTCACCCCTTCACAAGGCGTGGAATGCTCGACTGGACGCCGACCTCTACGGCCAACGGAGTCAGAATGAGACAGTGAACTCCAGTCTTAAACGGAAATATGGCGCATTCGTCCGCTCACGACACTGGTGGAAGCAGTTCCGTGAACTCGTTGTCGGCTGTCTCACTCACAACATCGACAAATCACTCTGAACAGCGTGTATCGATGAACGAGACAGCCGAAATGGGTAGAACCCCTCTGATTCTCGTCAGAAGAGTCGTGACCGATACAGAGGGTGGGTGCAGCAGAGCCACACCAACAAAAACAACGGCCGGGAGTGCGGCTCAGTTACTCTGTAACCGTCGTTGACACTACTTCGCCACGGTCTGTCAGCAGAAACTCGGTCCTGAGGCGATACGAGGTGACGAGAAAGAGCACGACTAGGAGTCCTTCACCGATTCCACCGACCAACCGTGACGGCAGGAAGTTCAACCCGACGAACACACCCAGGACCGTCACTGCGGCGGCCACCAAAAGCGCCCCAATCGCGGGTGAGAATGCCTCGCTGTAGATTATCACAACACCGAACAGGGCGTACGTGGCAATCGACAGAACGACGGTCCCGATTCCAAACACGGCGAGGATTGGGGTGGTTACATCGACGAGCCGCAACAGCGACAACGACAACAGTCCGACAGAGAAGACAAGCGCCACGGTGACGAGTACTCGAGCCCACTTGCCCACGCTGTGACGCCAGTCCACGACCCGGACTGAAAGCCCCGCAATCCCGAGGAGGACGGCCACCCGTGCGACGAGAATCGTCGGATAGAGCCACTCGACGAACGAGAACCCCGCTAACAGGAATGCGAGTCCGTTGTTCAACGCGAAGAGGAGTTCGAAGACGGCACCGAAGAAGAACAGGTGTGGACTCCACCGTTCGAGTGACGCCCAGACGCCACGACTATCCGTCATCGCGAGTCACCTTGGTGTCGGCGGGAACGGGGCTCGTCATCGGCTGTCCCGAGGAGATCTTCACTGAGTGAACTGTACCAGGTCTCCGAACGAGCGCTCCGCTTTCTCGTGCTTTCTTCTCGCATGGTCTCACCTTGCACCCTCCACGGGCAGTCAGTCGTGACTGCGTGGAAGATACGAGTATCGGCGGCTGGCAGAAGAATAAATATAATTAGCAGTGTATTACTAATGTTGGATTGATATATTGCCTCCGAGAGAATGCCACCGCAGGAAGCTCGACGCTATCGCCGTACGTCGACGACCGCGGCGGTCTCATCGAACGTGAGACAAATCGTCTCCCCGTTCATCGAGGCCGTGACAGCCACCCTGGGAGGGCCCGTAGAGACGAGTTCCAGCCCGTGATCGTGCATACGATCGAAGACCTGACGGGCGTTCTCGAAGTCGTCGGCTCGAAACCGGATCGACACTCCGTGGTCGTCGTAGAAGGAGACCACCGCAGGGTGGAACAGGGCCAGCGTCTTCGGCGAAGAGATATCATGACGCTTGCAGACCTGGCACTGGAAACGCGCCCAGGCGACGAACTGCTTTCCGCAGTGCTCGCAGATACCGTCCCCGTCGTGGTCGGCGCACCACTCCAGTCGCCCTTCGACAGCCCCCGAACAGTCAGGGCAAAAGCCGTCGAACATACGCTGTTTCTTTTGACGGGCTTCGGCGATGGATGCCAGTTGTATCTCCGCCGGGGACCGGTCGCGCAACCCGGCCGGAGGGAAGGGGGTCGCACTCAGAAATCCCGCTGTGTCCGTCGCCTCCGGTGTCGCGCCTGCACACTCGCTACAGGCCCACACCAGGCAGCCGTCGTCGTAGCTGATGACCGTCGGGGCACCACAGCTGAGACACGGCTGGTCGATCTCGGTGGCGTCCATCGACACGTCACCCACGCCAGCGCCCGCGAGGACGGTCCGAACGAGCTTCATCCCGGGGGCCCGGAGTTCGTAACCCTCTCCGGCGGCTTCCTGTCGAAGGAACTGGCCCCGGAGCTTCTCGAGGTGGTAGCGCAGGTTCCCCGGGTCGTCAACGTCCAGCCGGTTGAGTATCCGGGAGAACGGGACGGCGTTGTCATCGGCGTGCGGGTCGTACGTCTCCCAGATTGCTAGGAGAATCGCAAGTCGCGTCTCATCACCCAGGAGGGCGAAGGCCTCAGTCACGGGCGATTCGGCGGTTCCCACAGCGGATTCCAGCAGTGACTCGGTTGATTCTGACTGTGCCATCGGCAGTTACCCCACAATGGTGTC
>JAGXLJ010000219.1 GCA_018334775.1 Halodesulfurarchaeum sp. | reverse complement strand
GGGGGATTCGCTGGGCGACGAATCGGGAGGGTCGGCTGCCGATCATCGGCGACTCACCATCGTCGGTTCAGGCATTGCGGCCCTGACAGCGGCTATCTATGCGGGTCGCTCGAACAACGATCCACTCCTCATCGAAGGGGACGAACCCGGTGGCCAGTTGACACTCACGACAGACGTGGACAACTATCCGGGCTTCCCTGACGGTATCAACGGCTCGGAACTCATCAACCGGATGCGGTCCCAGGCCCAGAAGTTCGGCGCCGAAATCGAGCATGGGATCGTCGAGTCAGTCGATGATTCGGTATATCCCTTCGAAATCACGTTGTCGAACGGAACGGTGTACACGGCTAATGCGGTTATTGCAGCGAGTGGTGCGAGCGCTCGAACCCTTGGCATCCCGGGCGAAGACGAGTTGATGGGATATGGCGTTTCGACGTGTGCGACCTGTGATGGTC
This sequence comes from Halodesulfurarchaeum sp., assembly GCA_018334775.1. Taxonomy (GTDB): domain Archaea; phylum Halobacteriota; class Halobacteria; order Halobacteriales; family Halobacteriaceae; genus Halodesulfurarchaeum. The sequence goes on along the minus strand of JAGXLJ010000219.1, from coordinate 2,947 downwards.
CCTTTTTCCGAGACGAAAACATGATCGTGGTCGGCGGAGGTGACGCCGCCATGGAAGAGGCGGATTTCCTCACGAAGTTCGCGGACACGGTTTACCTGGTCCACCGTCGGGAGGAGTTCCGCGCCGAGGACTTCTGGGTCGATCGAACGATGGAAAACGTGGAGTCGGGCGACATCGAGATCGTGCGGAATACCGAGATGACCAAGATCCACGGGACACCGGAGGACGGCATCGATCACGTGCATCTGGTCTCACATCCGGACGGCCATCCAAAAGCGAAACTCGATGGCGGCGACAAATCTGTCGAAGAAGATACCATGGATGTCGGGGCGGTGTTCCTGGCGATCGGACATACGCCGAACACGGCATATTTCGAAGAGACGGGCGTCGAACTGGACGAGGACGGATACCTCATTACCCACGGCGGTCGTGGGGGAGAGCAGACGAAAACCGACGTCGAGGGCATCTTTGGGGCCGGTGACGTCGTCGATTACCACTATCAGCAGGCGGTCACTGCAGCAGGAATGGGCAGTCAAGCAGCGATCGACGCCGACGAATGGCTTGCCAGTGGCGGTCCAGACGCGATCGATAGCCCCGAGCCCGCGCCGGCTGACGACTGAGGCTGCGGGCTTCTGGAATGTTCAATGCGCACTTTTACAAGGAGCCTCGGCCTAACTGGTCTATGGTTGACACCATTCGGGTTTCGGTCGAAACTGACACTGCTGCTGACGAATTCGAACTGCCCACGGAGATCCTCGAACTCTATCGCGAGGAACCTGACGAAACCGACGCCCAGATCGCGAGTGACATGCTCCTCATGGCCTTCACCGAACGGGCCCACGCACTCGCCCATCACAGCGAGGGCGAAGACATGGACGAAATCGAGGCCATCGAAAGCGACATGATGGAGATATTTGAGGACCGATTCGGCGTGAGCTATGCGGACGCGACCGGCCATTCCCACTAACCGACATTTTAGTCGGTCTCGTATTCGAGTAACACGCCGTCACCGAGACGACGCACTGACACCAGTTCGAATTCCGGATAGTCCGACGTGAACCCGGACCCATCGGCGAGCGTCGGGGCGTCCCGGCCACCGATGAGAAGCGAGCCGATATAGACGGACAGTTCGTCGACGAGGTCCGCCTCGAATAGCGAGAAGATGAGTTCACCCCCGCCCTCCACGAGGAGGTTCTCAACGCCCAGGTCTGCCAGTTCCCGAATGGCAGATTCAAGGTCGACACGACTCGTCCCGGCTTCGATAATCGTCGCCCCAACTGAGGAGAGACTCGTGACGTGTTCTGTCGGAACCGCTTCGCTCACGAGCACGACTGTGTCGGCGCCCTCGTCGAGAACATTGGCGTCTGGTGGTATTCTAGCCCGAGAATCAGCAACAACCCGAATCGGCTGTGGTTGTTGTCCACGTTCCTCACGATTCGCACTGGCGGAGTCATCATCCAGCGTCAGTGAGGGGTCATCGGCCAAAACCGTTCCCACGCCGACCATGATCGCATCACAGTCGGCTCGAAGGGCCTCGACCCTATCAAAGTCCTCCGGGCCGCTAATCGACAGTTGCTCGCGCTCCCGGGAGGCAAGCTTCCCGTCGACGCTCATTGCAGCGTTGACGGCCACATGCATACTCAAACCTCCAAAGCCAGGCCTGGAAATACTTTCGTTCCGGAAACGACCGTCCACACCCTTTTACACGAAGGCAGCAGTATTCCAGGGTGATGACTCCCCACCGATTTCGGATCGGTCCGCTCGAAGCAAACGAGTGGCCGATTCACAGAAATTTCCAGACGCGGCGCGCTACAGACTTGATCGAGGAGGTGTGGCCCAGATGAGTGGGGCCGCGCCCACCCGCGAGGTCGCCTATCGGGTATTTGCCGACGAGTTCGCTGACGCCACCTATCGCTACGCGGAAAGCGACGAGGATAGAGCTCCCCAGTACCTCGTCACCCCGACTGGCGCCAGAATCAACCGCGTGTTCGTCGTCGGTGTGCTGACCGAAACCGAAGAAGTGAGTGACGGTGTGCTCCGGGCCCGAATCGTGGACCCGACGGGCGCGTTCGTCCTCTATGCGGGGCAATACCAACCCGACGCACTCGCCTTCTTCGAGCGGGCCGAATCGCCGAGTTTCGTAGCACTTACTGGCAAAGCCCGCACTTTCGAACCCGAAGGATCCGATCGCATCCTCACCTCGCTCCGACCCGAGCGCGTGAACGAAGTGAACAGCGAGACACGGGACAGTTGGGTCGTGCAGACGGCCCTGCACACCCTTGAACGGACCGGGGTTCTCGATATGGCCCTGGATGTGGATGCGCGGGGCGATGGGTTGCGGTCCAGACTCGCTGCGTCTGGGGTGGGATCAGGTCTCGCAGCCGGGATACCCCACGCAATCCGAGAGTACGAACCGACCACAGGGTATTTGGCAGCTATGCAGGAGATGGCCCTCGACGCTGTTCGAGTTATTTCCGGTGAGAAAGACGAAGTTGGAGAAGTTTCGATGGAGCCCCCTGAAGGTGGAACGGGGACGGTCCTGACTGGCTTTGCAGACATCTCACTCGACGCGACCGCCGCAGAAGCACCCAACACTGATGCCGAATCCGGAGAGCCGACTGAGGAGTCAGGTTCAACTGACCCAGCAGTCATCGAACCAGACGAGGAACCGTCTTCCCCATCAGAAGAGTCTGCGGAGGAAACAGAAGCCGACGCAGAATCATCCGCAGAGAGTATTGCTGGTGAAACAACGACGACGGAAGAAGCATCCCCACCTACCGATTCGGAGGCCTCGGAGGCCGAGGCTCAACCGACCGAAGAGGCGTCACTCGAACCCGAGCCTGAGCAAATAGCGGAAGCTGGGCCCGAGATTGGATCGGAAGAGGCCGGAGAGCCACCGGCCGAAAGTGAACCGGGCGGAGCCGTAGAAACTCCGGCAGCAACTTTT
>JAGXLJ010000218.1 GCA_018334775.1 Halodesulfurarchaeum sp. | reverse complement strand
CTCGACTGAGTCAGTGTTGGAACGGGCCCACGAATACGCCAACGAGAGTGATATCGAGACCGTCGTGGTCGCATCTACTACAGGCGATACTGGAGCGAAGGCGGCCTCAGTCTTCGAAACGGCGGCCCAAGACCTGATTGTCGTCGGCCATTCGACAGGCTATCGCGAACCGAACGAGCAGGAATTCGAGGCCCAGTATCGCGAATCGATCGAAGCGGCCGGCGGTGAGGTATTCATCGGCCCGATGGTCTTCAGTAACGTCGGGAGCGCGATTCAAGAAAAGGACGGTTTCTCCAACCATGAACTCGTTGCTGACCTACTTCGACTGTTCGGTCAGGGGACGAAAGTTGCGCTCGAAATCGTGCTGATGGCCTGCGATGCAGGGCTTGCACCGGCCGAGGAACGAGTACTAGCAGTTGCGGGGACTGGTTCCGGAGCCGATACTGTCCTCACAGTTCTGTCGGCAAACAGCCGTGACCTGTTTGACGCGAGAATTCTGTCCGTGCTCGGAAAACCAACGGATCCGGAGAACCTCTTCTACTGGTGATCTACAGATTACTCGTCTTCGAGGGCGTCGGCGATTCGTTCAAGTTGGTCGGTCGCGGCTGAGACTTCGTCGCGCAGTGCTTCGAGTTCGCGGGCTACTCGAACGTTGTCACCGCCTTCGCTTGGTCCGCCCCCCATTCCGCCACCGCCACCCATCATGCCACCCATCATCTGAGCGAAGGGGTTTCCGCCTCCCATTCCGCCGCCACCGCCCCCACCCATCATTTCTTCCATCCGTTCGCGACGGTCTTCGCCTGACTCGCCTTCTTCGGCTCGCTCCTCTCGGATCTCTTCGACTCGGTCGCGGAACGATTGCTCCTCGTCACCTTTGTCACTGGGTTCTTCGTCTGCCATGTTCCCGAGTTCGACAGGCCGACTGAAAAACTATCCGCTCCCGAACCGTCTAGAATCCGCCCAGGCTTGTTTGACGTTCGGACTCCGATTCACCTTCGAGGATCTCGTATCCGACCAGTGACTGCAGGTCAATCGCGTAAGGTGTTTCCCCCTTTTCCAGAAGCAGCACTCGCCCTCGACTCCCGAGGACCGTCCCGCTTGCACTCGTCGTTTGGATCGGTTGCTGATCGAGGGAAAGCCCATACTCGAAGGCATAGGTCTCGATAACGTCATATGGGTCCAGTAGTGCCTCCCAGCGATCGGTGTCCAGAACGGAATCGAGGCCATCGATTTTCGTTTTGACGTCGACTCGATCCGGAATGTCATTCGCAATCTGGGCCTCGATTTGTCGGGCCGTTCGGCCGTTCTCGACGGTTCGAATGTGTGCGGCTAGTCGTGCCCCTTGCTCAGTGAGACGCGTTTCGAGTCGCCAGGACCGGGTAACTCCCACTTTGAACGTGGCCGGTTCGAAGGCGGCGAGGTAGATCGCATGTTCTTCGTAACAGGTTTCGAGTGGCATCGCACAGTCTCCTCGACATCTCGCACACGGCCACACTGACGAGTGGACATCACAATAGGGGGCTGTATCCCTATTACAAGAGTCGTGGCGCTTCTTTTCAACTGTCCCGGCACAGTGCCGACCGTCGATGCCGTATTCGAGCTCCGTTCCGGGATTCAATGACTGCATTTCGACGGCCCCGTTTCTGGCCACGAGGATGGTTGCTGGTTCGTCCGGTGATCCCGGTTCGTACCCCACTATCTGCACACAGTTTGTTCAACGGTGACGGGATAAATCGGTACTGTTTGACTTTCACCGGAGACAGCCGTATTTTGTGTCGGAGAGATACGATATTGGCAGCGATACATATAACCCAAATGGCGTATTCTCAAGCGGAAAACTTTTCGGAGTACTCAGTCCAAAAAGCCAGCGTCACCAAGCCGATTCACGGCGTCTCGAAGTCGCTCGCTGTCGGCTGCATAGGAGAGCCGAGCATAGCCCGGGGCCCCAAACGCGCTTCCAGGAACTGTCGCCACATGGGCTTCTTCGAGCGCGTTCGTACACCACGTTTCGTCGTCTGCTGCGACTGGGAGCATCATGTAGAACGCCCCGTTCGGTGTTGGAATATCGATCCCGTGGGCCTCAAACCCGTCGAGCAACAGATCACGTCGTTCTTCGAAAGCCTCGACCATCCTCTGTGTGGGTGCTGTTGGCCCATCGAGGGCCGCGAGTCCGGCATGTTGGACGAACGTCGCAGCCGATGAGACCGAATGTGATTGGATTTTTCCAGCCTGTTCGATTAATCCGGTTGGCCCAGCAAAGTACCCGAGCCGCCACCCAGTCATGGCATTCGCTTTCGAAAACCCGTTTACCGTGACCGTCCGTTCCGCCATTCCAGGAAGTGAGCCGAGACTGATATGATCCCCTGAATACCGAATATCCCGGTATATCTCATCCGAAATGACTGTGATGTCGTATTCGACGGCGAGGTCTCGAACCCCTTCGAGTGCCGCCTTCGAATAGACCGCTCCACTGGGGTTGTTTGGCGAGTTGACGATGAGGAGTTCAGTGTCTTTGGAAAGTGCTCCGCCAAGTTCATCGAGCACCGGTTCGAGTTGGAAATCGGTTTCACTCAGGTCGACGCGAGTAAGCTCCGCACCTGCGATTTTGGCCATGGCCGCATAGGAGACCCACGACGGGTCGAGAAGGACGACTTCGTCACCGTCTTCGACGACCGTGTGGACGACCTCAAAAAGCGCTTGTTTTGCCCCTGGGGTGACCATGACGTTCTCCGATTCGTATGCAAGGCCGTCGGTTTGTAGATCTTCGGCGATCGCAGCTCTGAGTGAGGGGATTCCTGTCGACGGTGCATAGCTCGTTTCACCTCGGGTAATTGCGTCTCGTCCAGCTTCTTTGATGTGGTCGGGGGTGTCGAAATCCGGTTCCCCGACAGAGAGGTCGACCACGTCGACCCCGTCAGCTTCCAAACGAGACGCCAATGAACTCACGGCCAGGGTAGCGCTGGGTTCGACTCGCGTCACGCGGTCTGTGTAATTCATAGCTCCTCTGTGAGTGCAATTGCACTTTGTAATGTTTCCGCTCCTTTATCCGTTCGCTCGTGAGCTTCCTCGGCGGTCATGCCGGGTCCGGTCACGCCAAACGCGACCGGTGTGTCCCGTTCGAGACTGACGTCAGTAAGACCCTGTGCGCAAGCGTTTGCGATGACCTGATCGTGGTCCGTGTCCCCCGTAATAATCGTCCCCAACACGGCGACTGCATCGATTTCCGTTCGGCGGGCAAGACGGTCTGCGGCTAGCGGTGCGTCGTAGGCACCCGGGACATTGATCGTTTCACGGATCTCGACGCCAGCGTCGTCGGCGGTATCTCTCGCCGCTGATTCCATCTGTTCGGTAATATGTCGGTTGAATTCGGCGACGACCAGTCCAAGAACCACCATGGCCCACCGGTTGGTC
>JAGXLJ010000217.1 GCA_018334775.1 Halodesulfurarchaeum sp. | reverse complement strand
TCCCTGTCCGGCCCCAATTGCCTGACGTGACAGAGCAACGAGAGCAAAAGGACCTCCGCATGCCCTCGGAGTCCGAGCAGTTCGGCGTCGTAACGCAGCATCTGGGTGGGAATCACGTCCGAGTCCGCTGTGCGGACGGTGAGACCCGCCTAGGTCGGATCCCCGGTCGAATGAAATACCGCACGTGGATCGAAAAAGACGACGTCGTCCTCATCGACCCCTGGGACTGGCAAGACGAAAAAGGCGACATCGAGTGGCGATACGAGAGTGCAGACGCCGAACAGCTCCGCCGCGAAGGGCATATCGACTGAACGGTTTCCGTGGGCGTGACCGGCCCGAGATGTTTTGTGATCCCGTGATACAGGTGAGGTATGGCAGACACTGTCCCCGAGGAAGTGGAGTCACTGTTGCAGTCCGAACCGCTGGCCGCGTTTTTGGCCACAAGTAATGCTCATAAACCCCACGTCGCCCCACTCTGGTACCAGTACGAAGACGGGGTCGTGGAACTGACGACCAAAGGGCGGAAGCTGTCGAATATCAAATCGAACCCGAGAGTGTCTCTCGCGGTGCAGAAGGCCAAGGCTGGCATTCCCGAGTGGGTGGTGACGCTGCTCGGCACCGCAGAAGTCCTCGAAGACGAGGCCGAAGAAACACGAGTCCGTCGGGAGATCAACGAGAAGTACGGGGCGAAACCGGACGCCTACCCGGAAAACACGCTGGTCACCATAGACGTCGGAGCGGTGAGCTACACGGTCTATTGAACGAGTCCGCTCAATCGTCCATGGTCGGAGTCGTCTCGGGACGGTAGCCCCGGCTGATAGCCTTCCACTTGCCGGTCCAGAATCGATAATAATTGATCACTGCTGAGACAGCTGTCTCCCCGAAAAAGGAGAGATAGATACCCCAGATCCCCAGCGGCGTCGTCGCCCCCAGATACACCAGTGGGATGGAGAACCCGAACATCCCGAGTGCCCGACTGTAGAAGGGCCAACGCGTATCACCGGTCGCGTCGAGGGCACCGGCGATGGTGCTGGTGACTCCTTGGGGGATGATCGCCAAGGCGGCAATGTACACCATCGGAACTGCGATCGGAATCGCCGGGTCAGTTCGGGACCCGATGAAGAGGGCGACGATCGGTTCCGCGAACAGCGCAATCCCGAATGCCGCGAGTGCATAGGTCGCCACTGAAAAACGGGTGATCTCGTACCCATAGGCTTCGGCGATCGCTTCCTTGCCTTTGCCGAGTTGTTGACCGACCAGGCTGCTCGCGGCGAGTCCGAAGCCCCAGCCCGGCGTGTTCATTACGCCCCAGATCCGGCGGGTGATGATGTAGGCGGCGGTGACCTGTTGGCCAAACATCGCCACGAAGGCGAGGGTGGGAAAGCGGGCGATGGTCCAAACTGAGTTCCGGCCGATCACCGGGGTCCCGATCGAGATCAGATCCCGGAAGGTATCGATGTGGACGTATCGTCCGAGCGGATCCACCGTGATCGGGAATTCACCGATCAGTGGCAGGCCTCCGCGTGCGAGGCCGATGGCGATTGAACTCGTCACGAGCACGTTTGCGAGCACGGTTCCCCAAGCCGCACCCTCGACACCCATCCCGAGCCCGAAGATGAAGAGGCCGTTCAAAAGGATGTTCGTCATCGCCCCGCCCCCGCGAAGTACCATCGGGATCCAGGCGTCGTCGGCCCCGATGAGGGCTCGACTCCCGATGAGATTTAACGCCGCGAAGGGCACCCCGAGTGCCAGAATCCGAAGGTATCGAGCCCCGTAAGTGATTTCTGCTGGTGTGCTGGTGAGCACCGAAACCAGCGTCTCCGGAACGAACCAGAAGAACAACGCGATGGGGATGGTGACGACAACGAGAAGGGCCGCACTCGACCGAATCGCCTGCCCGAGTTGGTCGTACCGTTCGGCCCCGTAACGCTGGGACACCAACGCGATCGTTCCCGCAGCAAGTCCGCCCCCGATGCTGAACGCCACACCCCAGTAGGGGGTCGCAAAGCCAACACCATTGATGGCTGCCGGGCCGAGCGCGAGACCTACCATCGCGACGTCGGCGGCGTTTTTCGACATCCGGGCGATCCCGGTCAAGATTCGGGGCCAGGCCAGGTCCACCGTCTGTTCGGCCCGCTCAGCCGTGATGAGGCCGAGCCTTGCGAGGACCATCCCGATGGCACCGAGCAACGCTCGCATCGGGTTGCGGAGGGCTGGCCGAAGGGGACGAAGCTGCGGGACCACTACTGGGTGCTATCAGGGGTACTGACAAAGGAATTCTGTTCCCAGACCGTGTCCACGACTGCTCCAGACCCGCATTGGGCCGATTACTCAGTTTCGTGCGGGAAGTTCTCCACCGTCGCCGCGTCGAAGCCCGCTGTGTCGAACTGATAGTCCCCGTCGAGAAAGTCGACGACCGAAAGTGCGTCTCGGCGAGCGTTTTTGAGACACGTCGAGGCCCCTGGAGACGGAGTGATGTTGAAGATAATGTCCTCCCCTTCGATAGTCGCCTCACCCATGTCGAGGGTGTGGGCACTGGTGTCGACGATCTGCGGACGAATACCCCCATACCCCCTGGCGGGCTCGATGTCCTCGAGTGTGGCACCCGGCACGACCTTCTGGACGTGTGGCAGGAAGGCTCGGGTTCCCAGTTCCGGGAGGTCATAGACCAGGTTCCGGAGGACGTAGGGGAGTAGCACCCTGTCCGCGAGAATATTCGCGTAACTGACGAACGAGTCGAGGTCAAACCCAAAGACGTCTAAGAAGTCCCCCACAGTGGAGAGTTCGCCCCGTTCGAGGGCCGGGACGGGTTTTGCCGTAGGCCCGAATCGGGTGACCGACGCGTCATGGACGTCGGCGTCACCGTGGACGGCCGCGAAGGGCAGTTTGCCCATTTGAAGTGTGTAGACTTTCCCGTTGAGGAAATCCTCGGCCAGGAAAAAGCTCCCCGCGATTGGCAACAGTGCCATGTCCTCGCCGTACCCCAGTTGTTTGGCGAACTGGAGACTATGTGAGCCCGCACTGACAACGACGCCATCCGCCATCGCCGTCCCGCCGCCTGTTCGGACCGCATACCCGTCGGCCGTTTCGACGACCCCCTCAACTGGCGTTCCGGTGTATACGTCGACCCCCGATTCCTCTCGGGCCTCGGCGACGAGTGATTTCGCCGTCTCGCCGTAATCGACCACGTAGCCGTCTGGCGTATAGAGCGCCCGAAGTTCGACGTCCGGGGCCCGCTCCTCGACGACGGCCGGTTCGAGTTCGGCAATCCGATCGCGGCCGATCAATTCGAGTTTTGGGTATAGGTCGCCAAAGCCCTTCTCGTGGTAGCGACGTTCCAGGCGCTCGACCTCTTCCTGGCCCACCGCGATAACCATCTTCGACCGCCTATCGTACAGGCTCCTGTCCGGGTCGGTCGCTTCGAGATATCACGCCAGCGTTTCTGCGCCGGCTTTCAC
>JAGXLJ010000216.1 GCA_018334775.1 Halodesulfurarchaeum sp. | reverse complement strand
AGTCGGGGTCGAAGGTGACCGTCGACGTAGCTGAGGTCTCACCCTCCTCGATGTCGTAGACGTCGGTTTCGAGTATTTCAACTGTGGCCTCGTCTCGATCCACTCCGACGTTGTATCCACTTTCGAGTTTGAGTACAACGTGGTCGGCCGTCGATGAGGGCATCACGATTCCCTCATGGCGCTCGCCGGCTCGTTCGACGCGGACACGATCCCCTGGGTTCATAGCGCGGTGTATTCGGGCTCGACCCTTGAAACCATCTACTCGGGTGTCTGGTCACGGATCCGCCACTTCCCCTCGACCTGCTCGACGACGTCCTCGCGTTCGAGCCGAGAGAGCACTGTCTCGACCAGTTGTTCGGGCACTTCGACGGCTCTGGCCAGGCCGGTGGTCGTGCGGGTCCCACCAGCCAACGATCCCAGGAGTTCGGCTGTTAGATGCCCGCCATCGTTCCCGTCCATCTCCTCGGAGAGTTCCGCCTGAACCTCTGTCAATCGGCCCTGAACCCACCGCTGGGCCATCGAAAGTTCGCGTTCGAGTTCCCTGAGGTCGTCGAGGCGCTGGGCCAACGAGGCCATGTCGTCGAACTCGTCGAATTCAGTGGTTACTTGGAGATGAGAGCAGCGGCCGAGATCTAAATCCGCACTGGCCGGATACGCGCTCTTGGTACCGAAATCGTAGGGGGAAACCCGAACTTCGAGTCGAAGGTTCTGCGCGATATGAAAGTACTTCCGGCGGCGATCGTCGACGTGACTTTCGACCAAACCGGCCTCGTCAAGCCGGCGTAAGTGGTCGATGACCGCCTTGGGGCTGACCTCGATGTACTCGCTGATCTCTGTCACGTAACTGGGTTTGCGAGCGAGCAACCGCAAGATACGCCGACGGTTCTCATTGCCCAGAAGATCGAGAAGCAACCCGGAGTCCATCTAGCCTCAGGTCAGGGACGGGCGGGGAAAAGGATGTCTCCCGTTCCGGCGACGGACTTAAGCCAATACATGGTAATTGTTAGCATGCATGTTCACACCGTTCTCGAGCGGTTACTATCTCGGTCGTCTGTATGTGGCCCCGTCCAAGGGCGAGGACGCCGTACTGCAGGAAACCCAGCACGAGAACGTCAACCGGGAACTGTACGCGGACGGAACAGGTATCGAGCGGCTGGACCAGCCACTCGTGATGAAACTCGAGACCAACCACTTCGCGGTCCACCCTGACAACTCGGTTCCGGAAGGAGCCCTCGGGGTCCCCGAAGAGATCCTGGAAGCGACCAACGTCGAGAACCCGCCGGAACTCCGCGAGGTCCTGCTGGCCAAAGCGGACCACGCAGAGCGGTTGATCGAGTTCGGGGCCGTTTGAGACCGGTCGAAATCCTTGCACATCTGGCTCCGAAAAACCGGCGAAACACGGCCAGAGCCCCCAGCCTCTTCCCGGTTCCACTCCTATGCGGAGCATGGATCAACCCGAGGAGCGGACCGAGGAGGAGTGGCGCTCGGTACTGAGCGAGGAGGAGTACCGGGTACTGCGGGAGCGCGGGACCGAACCGAAATTCAGCGGTGACCTGGTCGATGTGAAGGAGTCGGGTGTCTTCCGCTGTGCCGGGTGTGGAACAGTCCTCTTCGAAAGCGAGCAGAAGTTCGGCTCCAATACCGGCTGGCCGAGTTTTTACGATGTCGCAGCGGCAGGACAGGTCGAGACTGAAGTCGACACCAGCCACGGGATGGAGCGTTTGGAAGTCCACTGTGGAACCTGTGGGGGGCATCTGGGCCACATTTTCGAGGACGGTCCCGAGCCCACGGGGAAACGGTACTGTATCAACTCGGTCGCCCTCGATTTCGAACCGAAGTCGGACAAAGAGTCAGATATCTGACTCCCCTTGACATCCTCCCCGCACTGAAGGGGCATGACGAGACGCTACGCGTCTCGTTGCACCCGAAAACGCTTCGCGTTTTCGAGGACGAGGCTTCCACTTGCCATACGTCACTGCCGGAATTTCCCACGGGCGTGGTATCGAGACATAAGCCAATACCAGTCCTTTCTCTGCCGCCCCGATCCTATGACTAAGCCTCTATCCAGAAGGATCGAAACGGCGGTTTTGAATCGCCGCCACTGCTGCGGCCGAAAGAAGCCTTAGCTCTCCGGTGAGCCGCCTCGGGCCCGTATGAGATCGCGGAACTCCGCCGAGTCATCCACGTCTTTGGCTTCATCCCGTTCGATGATCGCAGTGCCTTCGATGGATTCGGATTGTGCCTTATCCACGAAGTACACCGACCTGGTGTGGATGACCTCCCGGAGCGAGCCCATGATCCGGGCTCGCTTGACAGCCGCGTCCGTGAACGCCGAATGGCCCGTAATAAGGGTATCATCGCCCTCAGTTTCCTCGCTCACGGCCTTGAACGGGGCGCGAACGGTCGGATGGACGTCAAACCCGACACGGGTGAGCATCGCGACGATCGGTCGGTCCTCCGGATCGACGTCGGGGTCCTCCGGGGTCGGTTCCGCATCGCGAATGTCCTCGGCCCCGTCGAGGACCGATACCGGACTCGTGAGGTCCTGATCGAAAAGTTCGTCCAGTTGGGCAGCGACTTCCACACTGGCGTTCATCCCGTCCTCGTACTTCGAGACGGTCCGTCGTGAAACGCCCAGTTCAGTCGCGAGGCGTCCCAAACTCCAGCCCCGCTCCTCGCGCTCGTCGGCCAACACGTCCCCTTCAATATTGACATAGAGCCCGCCAGGGGCGGCATAAATCAAGGGTGGGACGCCATGGATGAACAGGTCCATCGCCGTATCGGGGTTGAGGACCGGCACCCCGTGTCTGAAGTAGACGACTCCCGGGTCCAGTTCCTCGTCACGTGTCCGAAGCCCGATGACGACAGGGGTCCCACGGAGGTAGGTGCCCAACCGGCGCATCTCCCGACCCGTCGGCCCGTCGAAGGCGTCAATGTTGCCCAAGATTTTCACCAGGAGGAGATCCTGGTCACGGCGTGCAGCAAGATCGAAGCTCTTCGGACGCGTCGAACACCGGTCGCTCACCGTGAACCCCGCGTCGGATAACATCGCGGTGAGATTGTCGATGAGCGCCGAGCGTGTCATTACGGAACGATAGGGCACTCAACCCCTAAAGGCGTTGTGGGGCGGTAGCCGCCGTTTGCTGGCGGTTTTCCGGGTGGACCACAAACAAGCAAGTCGCGGACCGCTTAAGGGCCCCGGCCACCAATCGCCTGCCGTGACCGTCCTCGGCCTCGACGACACCGATTCCCGCGATCAGGGCATGTGCACGACCTACGTGGCCGCCGAGGTGTCCAAAGCCCTCCACAGATCCGGGGACCGGATCTCGAAGCTGCGGTTGCTCAGGCTCAATCCGGCGGTGAAACACAAGACCCGGGGCAACGCGGCCCTGGCGATTCACACTGATGCGGACCCAGCAACAGCCCTGGAGACAGCCCGTGAGATTATCCAGTCACGTG
>JAGXLJ010000215.1 GCA_018334775.1 Halodesulfurarchaeum sp. | reverse complement strand
AACGACTCAGGGCGAACTGGCTGGTCTTTCCCGCTACATCTTCCGGACGCCGCGGTGGTACTCCACGATGGCAGTCGGGATGGTGATCGCTATGTTGGTTGGAATCGCTGCCTTTGACTCCCGGTATGTGCTCGAAGACGCGTGGCTCGGCCTGTTCTATCTGGGGATACCGACCGTCATCGCGAGTGTGGTAACCGGACCGATCGACCGCGCCCTCGGCGGCCAGTTCACGTTCAACCGCTCGACACTTTTAGCAACGGTGAGTCTGCTGATCGCGGTCGCCGTGCTCCTGGTTGCCGGTGTCGTGGCCACGTTCACCTCCCTGGGTCAGAATTTCGTCTATGACGCCCTTATCGGGGTGCTGGCGTTGATCTTCGCCTTCCGATTTTTGGTCGTACATGCGGTTTCCCGAACACATCCACTGTCTTCGGTCGTTCCCGCCAGCATTCAGACGCTGACGGCCGGTGTCTTCCTCATTGTGTACAGTGGCACGATGAATTTCCTGATTGTTGGAGATCTACCCTACTTTCGGGCACTCTTGTCCCGCTCGGCCCAGGCCCCACCGGAAATTACGAATGCCTTTGTCCCTGGCGATTTTGCCCTTCTGGTCGGGATGTCGGCGCTGTATACGGGTGTTGCCTATGCGTTTCTCCGCATTCTCGATCGGCCATGGCGGAACAGTCTCGATGTTAGTTCCCTTGATTTCCTTCGGGGCTTTATTGGACATCTTGCGGAAGGGTCCCGGGAACTCGAGGACTTCTTCGAGGAGATCGGCGAGGAAGCTATCGTTCCCGTCACAGTCCTCGCGTTCCGACGTCTGGATGGCTCGGAAAAGGCCCGCTGGGTGCTTCCGATGATTCACCCGGGGCCGATGGGCGATATCGGGGGCGGGAACCTGCCCCAGCGCGTCGCTGAATCGGCTGAAGGCCTGGCGTTTCCCCCACACGCAACCGCAGGACACGATTTCAATCTCGTTACCGAACGCGAGGTCGATACCCTCATCGAGGCCGCTGATTCGGCTGTCGACCAAATCAATTACACTGAGTTAGGATCCAGGCCGCTCCGAGTCGAGAAAGGCGAAGCGTCCGTTCTCGGGCAGCGAGTCGACGGCGACGGCATTTTCATCACTTCGTTTGCCCCAGGCTTCGCCGACGACATCGAATACGCCGTCGGCCTGGCTGCTGGTGCCGAGGCTCGGGTCGAAGGACTCGAAGATATCCTGATCGTTGACGCTCACAACAGCAATAACGGCCTTCAGGGGGACGACATGGGCCACGTCGCTCCCGGGAGCAGTCGATCTTTCGAGATGATTCAAGCCGTCAGCGATGCGGCTGCCCAACTCGAAGACACCGAGCCCGCCCCGCTGGATCTCGGAACAGCCTGGATCCCCACGAACTGGAAACCGGAGGAAGGTATCGGCCCGCTCGGGATCCGGGTTTCCGTGATCGCAGTTGATGGGACTCGAGTGGCCTATGTGCTGGTCGACGGGAACAACATGGAACCGGGCCTGCGCGCTCGGATCGTCGAGGCTATCGACCCTGTCGACGAGATCGAAGTCATGACGACGGACACCCATATCGTGAACACCGTCCAGTCGTCGAACCAGGTGGGAAGTGCCATCGATCACGACGAACTTATCGCCCGTATTTCCGAATTGGTCGACCGGGCAATCGCCGACCTCGAACCGGTCGAATCGGGAATGGCCTCGGAAACAGCAGAGGTCACTGTCTTCGGGAACGACCGGACGGAAACGCTTGCGAGCCAGGCAAATGCGGTCATTTCGATGGGGGGTGGCCTGGCTGCGGCGGTTATCGTCGCAACGGCGGCCGTCACCTTGTTGATTTTCTTCCTGACGTAAGCGGGTTTGCGCTGATAGACGACAATCTGAGAACTGTTGATCTCGAATCGGTCCTGAGAACAGCCCAAGTGGCTACTCGGCGTCGAACAGGTCGTCGACCGCCTCCCCGGCGACCCGAGCCGCGTCCTGTGCGATATGCTCAAGGTCGGCGTCTGCTTCCGGAGCGAAAATCGAGACTTCTACGTCGAGAACTTCGTCCTCAAAGGTAACTGTCACGTCGATGTCTTCGACCGTAGAGTTCGCTAGACGGGAGAAAACGTAGCCGTGGGCCGCATTGCTTGCCGTTTCGACGACCGTCGCTGAATCGACCATCCTTACATGTCGGGGGACGGCGGCCCGCCCGCTGCGCCGCCACCGGAGAGCATTTCTTGGAGCTCCTCCTGGAGTTCCTCGAACTGCTCTCGAACGCGGTTTTCCTGCTTCTCAAGGGTCTGGACGCGAACTTCGAGGGTGTCTGCCTTCTCGTCGAGTTCGTCCTCGGCTTCTTCGTAGTCGGTCTCCACGAGGAGTTCGCCGACTTCCCGGTACATTGTGGTCTCCGAGTCGATGGATTCGAGCTCTTCAAGGGCCGTCTCCGTATCGGTGAGTTCGGTCTCGGCCTGCTGTTTCTGCATTGCGACCTTCTGTGCAGTCTCTTGCAGATCTTCGAGTTCATCGACTTTCTCTTGTGCTTCCGGGGGAAGATTGCCCTGCATGGTCAGTCGGAGGAGGTGCCGACTAAAAAGTCCCCCGTTGTGAGTTCGTCGGCAGAAACGGGTTCACACCTGCAGAACGGCTTGGAAATCGGAATTGGGGTGTGTGACCATTTACCGTGCCGACACGTTTGAAGGCGTGGCTCGTGTAGCGCACAGCAATGCGACCAGTCGTTGCCTTCGTCGCGGTGGCAGTCTTCCTCGGAAGCGTGGTCGGTGCAGGTGCTGGGGTCGTGGTGTTTGGGGCAGATACGGGCCCATCAGTGGATGCACCAGGGTCGGCTGACCCCGTTCCGACCGTCTCAAATGGCACTGTCTTCGAAGGGAATCTGACTGGGCTGTACGAGTATACGGTCGATTCCGTGGTGACTCTCCGGGTGGAAACTGCAGCGGGGAGCTCTCAAGGCTCGGGCTTTCTCTATGACGACCGGTACATAGTGACTAACGAACACGTTGTGGCCGACGCGACAGCGCTTTCGGTGCAGTTCTCAGACGGGGTCTGGCGGACCGGCCACGTGGTCGGTATGGATGCTTACACTGACCTTGCCGTGGTCCAGGTCGACTCACTCCCAGTATCGACCGAACCACTTCCCGTGGCCGAACGGGAGCCGGAACCCGGACAGTTCGTCGCCGCATTTGGTAGTCCGTTCGGGTTGCAGGGAACGATCACCCACGGAATCGTGAGCGGAGTCAACCGGTCGATGGACGTCAGCGGTGGCTTTTCCATCCCCGATACCGTGCAGACTGACGCCGCAATCAATCCGGGCAACAGCGGGGGCCCCCTGATATCGATGGACGGGGCCGTCGTTGGTGTGAACCGGGCCAAAGGTGGGGACAACGTTGGCTTTGCCATCTCCGCACATGTGGTTGAGCGGGTCGTTCCCGAACTGATCGAGAACGGACGGGTCGAACATTCATCCC
>JAGXLJ010000214.1 GCA_018334775.1 Halodesulfurarchaeum sp. | reverse complement strand
AGTGACGGTGATGATGGGGACGACGGCAGTGACGGTGATGATGGGGACGACGGCAGTGACGGTGATGATGGGGACGACGGCAGTGACGGTGATGATGGGGACGACGGCAGTGACGGTGACGCCGACGGCGATGGCGTCCCCGACTCAGAGGAAGGTGACGGTGACCTCGACGGCGACGGCACGCCCAACGACGAGGACACCGACACAGACGGCGACGGTATCCCCGACGCCGAAGAAGGCACGGCCGACACCGACGGTGACGGCACGCCCAACTACAAGGACTCCGACTCGGACGGTGACGGCATCCCCGACGCCGAGGAAGGTACCGGTGATGCCGACGGTGACGGCACACCCAACTACCTTGACCCCGACGAAGGCGATGCTGGCGCTGGTGATGATGGGAGTGACGGGAGCGAGGCGGGGACGACGAATCCCGGTGAGAACGGCGATCGAGAGGACTGTGAACTGTTCGGAATCAGTTATGGCTCCTTCATCATCTGTTGGTACTGGTGGCTCCTCATACCGATCGTGGGCCTGTCGCTCGTCGTGTATCAGATCTGGCACCGAGGTATGTTGAGACAACTCCTCGGGATGAAAAACGACGACATCGGAGGTGAGAAAGATGAGTGAGCGCTCTGACACCCTTACCGATGGCGTGCGATGGGGGAGTCGGCTCGCTGTAGTGGGTATTTTGATCGCAGCGCTGTCCCTGGCAATCTCTGCCGTCGGTATCGGTTCGGCTAATCCGCTGTACTGGGCTGGGGTATTCCTCTCGATCATCGCAGTTACCGGGGCCGCAATTCGTGGAGCGCGCACGACCGACACTGATGGTGACGGCACCCCCGACCACAAAGACACTGGCGGTGACGGCGTCCCCGACTCTGAAGAAGGGACGACCGATACTGACGGCGATGGTACCCCCGACTCAGAAGAGGAGTACTCGGTCGTCCGCCACGCTGGGGGGGTGATCTCGGCGATGGTCGGTGTATTCGTGATCGGGTTCGGCGTCGAGAACGGGAATCTCTTGATCACGCTGGTCGGTGTCGTTATACTCATCATCGGTGTGCTCGGGGTGATTTTCGACACCCAGCGAACAGAGTGAACTGGCCGTTCAGTATGCGGAATGCTGTTGGATTGAGACAGAAGCCGCCGCAGAAGCAGTTCTTGAGTAGTAAAAATATAATCGGGGTAACCATCGAGGAGTCAACTGATGAGCAGGTCCCTGTCGAGAGGACGGTGTTCTTGATCGAGTCGTACTTAGCGTCTCGTAGTGGCACCGACTCTCAATTCTCGCCGGACTGTCTTTCGACAGATCGCCAGCCAATCATACACTGACTGGCCAGTATACGAATCGACGCCGTTGTACGATCGGGCATCGCTCCCCGCACTGGAATCGGACATTCGGATCGTCGCACAAACGTGGTTCAGACACGACGACCATACCTCCATTGAGCAGTTCGTCTGTTCACTCCCGCTGGCGTATTTCAAATTCAGCACACACGATCACTACGCAGGGTCGACCAGCTACGGGATGGATACCCTCTTTCGGCTGTTCGTGCTAAAAGAATACTACGGATGGGACCACGAAACAGCGCTCGTCGAGTACCTCAACCGCCATCCTTTGCTCTGCGATCAGTTAGGGTTAGAGACGGTCCCGGGCCAGTCGACGTTGTGGCGGAGTTGGAACAATCGGTTCACTGTAGATCTTTGCGAAACCGTCGAGACAGCCGGTCGGACAATTCTCATCAAAGCCCAAAATGCGGGTGTTTCGGTTCCACGCGATCCTCAGCGGAAGGTCCCGTACCGCGATAGCGACGATGTAGATCCGAGACCGCACGAGCAAAGTATTCTGGAACAAGCGGAGAGGATTACAGACCACGTTAGCCGCGTTGTCTTCCCGGCATTCTCGCTGGCCCGAGGTGAGGGCTGTGAGATCCACGAGAACGCCTACTGGGGATTACAGACGTATCTGGGGCTTCGCGAGAATCTGGCTGCCAACGAGGGTGCTCGCAGCTTCGTCTACGAATCAAACCGAGATCGGACACCGTTGGGCCACGCCCATCGCGACCACATCCGTAAGCTCTCCATCGGAAAGATTCGCGAAATGTACCGACAGGCCGTCGACAGGCTCTTGAACGAGGTTGCGGAGACAGAGCAGTTCTTTCGAGCTGGTATCGTCGCTATTGATATCACAGAAGCGGCCCCGTTCACAGGCGATCGGACCGGTCTCGAGGACGAGATCATCGGGACGAAAGAGAACACCGACGAGTACGCCTATCAGTGGGCCACCATCCAGTTGGTAGGGAATGCCGTCCCGATCGTGCTGGACGTGCGCCCGGTCCGAAAGGGAGAGACACGGAAGGAGATCGTCGACGACTTACTGGATTCAGCCCAGGAGTGCGTTCACGTTGACGAAGTGCTCATGGATAGAGAGTTCGACAGCCAGCACGTCCTCAAGGCCGTTTCCGAACGTGGATTGAAATACGTCGTCCCAAAGCGGATGCAGACCAGCGAGAAAGCGCAGGCGAAACGCCTTCTGCAACGGGACCAGGATTACTACACCACTGATCGGAAGCTGCATCTTGGAAATGACGAGTGGTGGCCAACGACGATGGTGTATATGCGGAATGAAAACTCCGAGCGAACGGATTACGGGCAGTACGCGGTGTTCATGACGAATGCCCAGGCTGGAGCGGTGAAGGAGTACAATTATCGCTGGGAGATCGAGAGCGGCTATAAATCGATCAAGCGGTTCATGGCCGCGACGACCTCGAAGGATTTCGGGCTGCGATTCTTCTACTTCGCGTTCGCGTGTCTCCTGTACTCGATTTGGCGAGCTGTCGATTTGCTCGTCCAAGTGGAGTTGACTGGCGAGTATGAGCACTCACCGGTGATTACAGCGGACAACACGCTGACGCTGCTGAAGAAGGAAACTGGAATCGGGTAGTGAGGTACTCTGTTCGGGTTAGCGTGCCGTCTGAGTGGCTACGCTGCTGGAAATCTCGAAAATCTGCCCATACGATTGGAAGTGTGACAAGAATGGCCGCTCGGAGAGTGATCTGGAGCAGTTTCCGCTGACCGAATCGCCCAAATTCGCACATCACAAGCCCGCTAAACCCGTTGTAGTCTCAACTTCCAAACGGCTGCGAATTGGTATAGCAACATACGATTTATAGACTCAAATTCGTACGTTGTGGCCCTCTATAACCCCGAATTCAGCGGATACGCCGATTGAGTCATTTACTGTGTCTTAGTCCGAAAAGACACAGTAAATTGAAGTGGGTGCCCGCCGTCTGCGACTCCAACCCGATGACAGCCGCCGAGAGCGGGGGTTCGACCGCCGAGACCAACCTCGAAGCCGCCATCGACGCTCGGATAGCCAGTCTCGACTCCGGTAACTATCGGGCGAACAACCGGCTCGTGCTTGACGCGTTCAAGACGTATCTGGAGGACCAACGCGGAGTCACGACCCTCGAGGACCC
>JAGXLJ010000213.1 GCA_018334775.1 Halodesulfurarchaeum sp. | reverse complement strand
CAAAGCAACAAGAAACGCCGCTCTATCGATTGCTTGGCGGCCAGGCAACCGGACAGGTCCCCGTCAATGCGACCATTGGTGATGGGACAGCCACAGAAACAGCCCAGAGAGCAGGTGTCGCCAAACGGGCCGGTTTCCCGGCCATCAAACTCAAAGTCGGAGCCGGTTCGATTGACCGAGATGTCCGACGGCTCCGGTCTGTCCGGGAAACGGTGGGTTCTCACATCGAACTCCGTGCAGACGCAAACGGTGCCTGGAACAGGGCAGACGCCCAACAATTCCTTTCGGAGACCGCTTCATTCGGGTTGTCCTACGTCGAACAGCCCTTGCCAGTCGAGCAAACGCGTGCACATGGGCAATTGCGAGGCAGTGGAACAGGAATTGCCCTCGACGAAAGCATTGCTGAAACCGTGGTCACCACCCTACTCCGTAAAGACGTTGCAGATGTGTACGTGCTCAAACCGATGGCAATTGGTGGAATTGACATTGCGCGAGGATTGACAAAACGGGTTCGACAGGCTGGGGCAACACCGGTGGTAACCTCGATTTTCGAGAGCGTTGTCGGGCGAATGGGTGCCGTTCACCTCGCAGCGTCCCTCGAGAACCTGCCACCCTCCGGCTTGGCGACTGCCGAACGGTTCGAAACGGATCTCGCTCCGGATCCCGCGCCAGTCCGAAATGGCGCTATCGAACCGCCGACTGACCCGGGTCTCGGTATCGAGGGGGTGACAATCGATGGATGAGTACCTCCGACAAGCGGCACGAGAGCGGCCGGACCACCCCGCACTCATCGACGCCAAATCAGGGAGGACGTGGTCGTATGCCAAGCTCAATGACTGGGCAGATCGTATCGCCAGCGAACTCACAGATCATGACACCAAACCTGGTGATCGGATTGGGTTAATCATGTCCAGGAGCCCGGACGCAATCGCCACGGTTTGGGGTGTTTTTCGGGCTAATGGGACCCTGGTTCCACTCGATCCAGGTGAACCAGCAGCAGAAATTCGGTCCCGCTGTAAGCGCGCGGACACCCATCTCTGTCTCACCAGTCCCGAAACCTCGATTTTCGATGTCGAAACGGATGAGCTCCCCGTGCCAACAGTGGACACAACAACGCTTGCCACCGATTCCACAACCGACCGGACAGAGCCGGCCCAACCGTCTCGCTCCGGAAACAGCCGCGCTATCGACGAAACTCGCGTGATTCTGTTTACCTCAGGGACCACTGGGACGCCGACAGGAGTGCGCTTGACGGGGCGAAATCTCGGTGCTAGTGCTGCCTCGACCGTACAACGGCTTGAGGCCAATCCCACGGATCGGTGGCTCCTCGACCTCCCACTCTACCACGCAGGTGGCCTCTCGATCCCGATCAGAACCGCGATGCTGGGGGCAACGACGGTCCTTCGTCGCTCTTTCGACGCCACAGAAACAGCCCAAGCGATGGACGAATACGACATCACGGGCGCTTCACTGGTCCCAACGATGCTGGAGCGACTGCTTGAGGAGCCTGGAGTCCCCAAATCGCTTCGATTCGTCCTTGTCGGGGGCGCTGCTACAGCACCTGCACTAACGAAGCGGGCCCTCGAAAACGACATACCACTCTACACGAGTTACGGAATGACTGAAACGGCCTCTGGCATCGCCACGGCGACGCCGGCGGAACTTCAAACGAGGCCCGGCACCGTGGGTCGACCAGTACAGGCGGCGACCGTGTCAATCCAAGACGATACTGACAAGACGGTCCCGCCAGGCGAAATCGGCGAAATCACGGTCTCTGGGCCGATCGTCAGTCCCGGCGGGGTGGACGGAACCGAAAGGGACCCCGACGACCACCTTCGAACTGGGGACCGAGGATTCCTGACCGAACGTGGCCTGCTGGTCGTCACCGGTCGGATCGACGATCTGATCGTCACTGGTGGGGAAAACGTCTCACCCAGAGAAGTGGCGGCCGCAATCCGGGGCACACACCCAGTTTCAGCGGTCTCAGTATTAGGGCTTCCAGACGACGAATGGGGTGAACGCGTGGCCGCAGCGGTTGTAGTCGATGAAACGGAGGCCTCCTCAGAGCGGATGGCTAAAACGATCCGGGAACGCCTGCGTGGGCAACTGGCCGATTACAAGCTCCCGAAGACTGTCTCCATCCTCGACTCGCTCCCGAGAACTGCCTCGGGGACCGTGGATCGGGCTGCACTTCGGGAGCGATTACTGACTGAAGAAACCTGACGCTGGGCCAGTCGGTGGCCCCGGGAGTCTTCACTCAAAGGCCCTGTGGCCAATGTGTAATACTGAACCTTTAAACGGTTTCGCCGGGAGAATCAACCAATGAGCGCGTCATCCATCGAAAGCGATCTCTCCGAGGACGAGCGGGACGCCCTCGAACTCGTCAGGGAGCGGGGGGCCATCCATCAGTCGGAATTCTGGAAGGAACTCGATGTCTCCTCGCGAAAGGGGAGTCGGCTTGCCACCAAACTCGAAGATGGAGGCCTGATCGAGCGCGAGCAAACCGTCCATAACGGGAACACGACCTATCTTCTGGAAGCCGTGGTTATCGAAGAAGACCTCGATTTCTCGCTGATGATGGCTGGGGACATGCTCTCGCCATTTGTCGGCGAGGAAAACGCCGATCCCGAGTCTGATCGCTTCTCGCAGTGGATTATGAATCTGGTCTACGAAGAGTAGCGCACCTATCGACGATGCCGGCCGGACCCTACTCCAGTGCGCTGCCGGCCCGTATGATCTGTTTTTCTCCGAACGCTGGCCCGATCAGTTGAAAGCCGACTGGGAGGCTATCCGTCTCGCCAACCGGCACCGAAATCGCCGGCAGGTTCGCCAGGTTGACTGGCACCGTGTTCGCGTCGATGAGGTACATTTGCAGCGGGTCCTCCAGACTTTCACCGAGTTTCGGCGGAAGCACCGGCATCGTCGGGGTCGCCAACACGTCGGCCTCCTCGAAAGCCGCATCGAAGTCCTGTTTGACCCAGGATCGGGCCTCCTGTGCTTGTTTGTAATACTTGTCGTGGTAGCCTTCTGAGAGCGCGAAGGTGCCCAGGAGAATCCGCCGAATGACCTCCTCCCCAAATCCTGCAGAGCGGGCGGCCGCGAAAGATTCGTTCCAATCACCGTCGAAACCACCAGCGGTCCCGAAGCGGACCCCATCGAATCGAGCCAGGTTCGACGATGCCTCGGACATCGCGATAACGTAGTAGGCGGCCACAGCGTATTCGACTGAGGGCAACTCGACTTCGACGGTTTCCGCGCCCTGCTCGCGGAGTTGTTCGAGCCCGACTTCGAATCGCTTTCGAACCTCCGGATCACTGCCCTCGAGTAGTTCCGTCGGAATCCCGATCCGCAACCCGTCGACATCCCCATCCGCTGCTGCAGCATAGTTCATATCTTTGCCCGCTTCGCGGGTCGTCCCATCGTGCTCGTCGGGACCGGCGATGACCGAAAGGAGGTCCGCTGCCTCCTCGACCGAGGGCGCCCCC
>JAGXLJ010000212.1 GCA_018334775.1 Halodesulfurarchaeum sp. | reverse complement strand
ACGCGTGCCGGCGTGCGATTGACCAACTGTTCGCCCGTTGGCACCACCGACCGAAACCCGGAGAAGCCGCCGGGCGTGTCCAACAGCCCGCCTTCCCCGGGCTCGGTAACGATCGGCACCTCGATCGGACCACGTCCGACGGCGGCACTGAATCGATCCGCAATGGCGAGCGCGGCCAAACGCGCTCGTGCAAGCGAGCCCCGATTTCGGGACTGGTGGGCGATCGTTGCCGACCCGTCGACGAACGGCACTTGAGCGACGACGGCAGCGACGTCGGGGTCACGTCGCGCGATCTCGAGGGCGTGCCCGCCCCCGAACGACATCCCCCACAGAGCGACGCGGTCCGCGTCCACGACGTCCAACGCGCGAGTGAACGCGAGTGCTGCGGCCCAGTCGTCGAGCTGGCGGTCAGCATCGATCAGTCGGCGGGGGGTACCGCTGCTTCCGCCCAAGTGGCGGTAATCGAAGACGAACGCGGCGAGACCAGCCTCGGCAAAGCGTTCTGCGAAGGCTCCAAGCCCCCAGCTTCGCGCGCCTCCAAACCCGTGTGCCATCACGACCGCGGGCCACGGCTGCTCTCTCCCCGTGGGCAGGTGAAGATCCGCCTCACACTGGACGCCCCGGCTCTCGAACGCAACCGTCTCGGTTCGGGACGCCCTGGCCTCGGTCGTTGGTGCCGGCGTCGAAAGCGGGGAATGCTCGCTCCCATCGGTCCGAGTACTGACATCACGCTGCTGTCGGTCTCCCGGAGTCATGATCCAACCGCAACGAGGGCTGAAGGCGGCGTATAGATTCTCGGTGGGAATTTCAGTCACCCTGCGGGATTCTCACGCCCTAAACATGGACGAGTCGAGTCGCTCTGCGTCGCGCCGATACTCGTCGATGGTGGATTCGGCCCACGCCCGGACCGTTTCGTCGTCGGTCTCGATCACCGCGTGAGGGGCTCCTTCGCCACCGGACAGGCACAACAGCACTACGTCGTCGACGATGAACACGGTTGACGGGACATCGCCCTCGTACCAGAAGACTGCGGCCCGTCCGGACTCGAACATCCCCTGTGCGTGGTCGATCATCTGTGGGTCGGCACCGAAGCTGTCGAGGACTCCCTGCCCCAGCACGCTCTCGAGTTCGAGACTGCCCTCGACCGTTCCACGCCAGCAGGCCTCCATAACGTCTGGAAGCACAGAATAGGTGATCAGTCGAGCGTGATCGGCAGTCCGAAGTCGGGTGGCGATATGTGTCGTCGGAGCGAGTGCATTGGTCCTCGTTGGACGAACGATCTCTGCCCCGGCGAGACATCCGAGATCGAAATCGAATCCCTCCTCGGGGAACCACTGTATTACCTCGTTCAGCGCCGGCACGGGCTCGAAACTGTCCAGTAAATCTGTGAACACTCGGGAGACATAGGCGCCGAGTTGGGTCGTTTCGTACTCACGATCGGTCTCGAGTATCCACCCCCGTTCTTCGAAGTCATCGAGGATGCGCCCGAGCGTGGCCCGCGTCACGCCGGTCATCTCTTCGAGGTCGTATCGTTCGATGGGGCCATCGGTGAGCGTATCGAGCACCGTCACCCGATTCGGCGACCGGGCCAGAAACTCGATTTCCTCGAGAGGATCGTTGGGCGTGTCAATCTCTCGCATGGCATCTAGCAGTACACACGAGGTCGTACAGTATAGTATTCACCCGGCGAAGACGCCCCTCGCCAGCGGCAATCTGGGGGGATTCGTTCTTTATCACCGCTCCGTATCGCGATATCCACACGTCCTCGACACATGGGAACTCGCGTCGCTAGGATGGGAGTCGACGGCGGTCGATCATTCATCGCTCGGGCTGTCGAGGAGTGCATCACGAGCGAGCACGACGGGGGTGCGTTCGACCCGGTTCGAAACGTCAAGACTCCGCCTTGCGTTCGCGGTTCTGGTACCGTCAGTTTCGCGAGATCGTCCTCATGTTCGCCATCCACAACATCAAGAAGTTCACTCAGAAGCTATGATTCCACTACCGTACAGCATTTTCAATAGAGCACACGAAACGCCTCCTCAGCGTGATCCTTGGAGAATCCACCCTTCCCGCAGGTCTGAGGAAGGCTCTATCATGGGTTCCCTCTGGTGATCCAACGCAACTGCCATATGGGTTGTTAACGTTTTTCACACCATGAGCGAGCCACTCGACCAAATCCAGTATCTTGTGGCGTCGAAAAACCGAGTGCGGGTACTCGAATACGTAAGCGAAACACCGGCCGATCGGGACGAGCTCAGCGAGCAACTGGGCATCCCGCGATCAACGCTTAGCCGAGTGCTCACTGGCCTGGAAGAACAGAACTGGATCTCACAACACGGGACAGACTGTAATAGTACGCCGTTAGGCGCGTTCCTTGCCGACGAGCTCACATCGCTCAGTGAAGCCGTGGAGGCGATGCAGCATCTTGAGGACGTAATCGACTATCTGCCGATGGACGAGATCGATTTCGAGTTGAGCCGACTCCGCGACGCGAGGATTACGATGCCGACCCAGACCGATCCCGGGGCTCCTCTCCGGCGAGCGCGGGAACTGTTGCACGAGGCTGACGAGTTCTGGTTTCTCACGAACACCGTCGTCTCACCCCTCGCAGAGACCCTCCAAGAGCAAACCATCCAGGGCGACCTCACCATTGTGGGGGTGATAACCGGGGAACTCCTCGATGCCGTCAGTAACTCGCCAGAGTTCCGCGAACCGACCCAAGACATGATCGAGTCGGGTGGTGCCGAATTCTATCGCTACGATGGCACCGTTGCGCAGACGCTGGGGGTCGCGGACGAGACAATTGCGGCGATTACGCAGATCGATCGGGATGGACATCAGCGTGCCCAAATCGAAACTGACGATCAGCACGTGTGTTCATGGGCCATGTCGACTATCGAGGAGCATCGGCGTCAGTCAGAACAAATCAGCGCCAGCACCCTCGCGGAGTGATCGCGTCCTGTTCGGGTGCGTGTGCACGGAATGAACTGAATCCACCCGGTGGAATCGTTTCAGTGAGAATCATTACCCTCTCACCTGCGGTACCTCTCGCTGAACCCTCATGTCGACCTACGAAATCACCTACACATTCGAAGGTCATTACTCGGGGACGCCGACAGAGGTACTCGAACGGTCCTTCGAAACACTAGCCAACCAACAGGCCGAGGGGATCGATATCGAGCACCTCGGTGGGACAGTCACGCTCGGAGCGGACGGGGCGGTATCGGAAGGTACGGCCCGGTATGCTGCGCCGACGGAAGGCCATGTGGGCTGGCTCGCCGTCCATGCTTCACTCCCGATTAGCGGTATCCGCCGGATCGAACCCCCGAGACAGACGCCAGACGGGCCGCGGGACGAATCCTGATCTGAGCAAAGCACACATTCATATGATACCGTCACACGTACGTGAGGGCATACTCCGGTGAGAACAATGAACACCGACCCGAAATTGCGACAGGGAGCGATACTGATAGCCGTCACTGGATTTGGGATCGTCGGGTACGG
>JAGXLJ010000211.1 GCA_018334775.1 Halodesulfurarchaeum sp. | reverse complement strand
AGAGAGATCTCACAGTCGATGTCGAGGTGGGCACAGGCCATGGCGACCGCGGTGCCGTGTTGTCCGGCGCCCGTCTCCGCGATGATTCGGTCCTTGCCCATGTATTGGGCGAGCAAGACCTGGCCAAGTGCGTTGTTGAGTTTGTGTGCACCGCCATGCAGGAGGTCCTCGCGTTTGAGGTACACCTCCGCGTCGAATTGCTCGCTCAGGGTGTCCGCACGATGCAGCGGCGTCGGACGGCCACCGAACTGACTGAGTCGGGTCCGAAACTCGTCCATAAACCCGTCTTCGTTGTCCAGAACGTAGCGTTCGTAGGCCGATTCGAGTTCCTCCACCGCCGGCATCAGGACTTCAGGAACGTACTGACCGCCGTAGTCGCCAAACCGACCCGCGCTCATCGAGAGACCAACTCCTCAGTGTTCGATTCGATATCCCCGTTCATGATCGCGGAGCCAACGAGCAATCCATCAGCACCGGCATCAAGCATCCGCTCGCGGTGGGCCGGGGTTTCGATGCCACTCTCAGCGATGACGGTCACGTCATCCGGTATGGCTGGTGCCAGGGTTTCGACCGTCGACCGATCGACGGTGAGAGTCCCCAAATCCCGGTTATTCACACCGATAACCTGTGCCCCGGCCGCAACCGCCTGCTTGACTTCCGCTCGAGTGTGAGTCTCAACAAGCGGGGTCATGCCCCGCTCGCGAGCGGCCTCTATCATCCCCTCCAAATCGTCAAGAAACCGGGTAATCAGGAGGACTGCATCCGCTGGGCCGGCATCGAGTTGTGATTCGTTCAACACGAAGTCTTTCCGTAGGACTGGGGCCGACACCGCGTCCCGCACGACTTCGAGGGCCTCGATCGACCCCCCGAAATGATCTGGCTCGGTCAGTACCGAGATCGCACTTGCACCTCCAGAAACCATCGTTTCGGCCGTCGTCACCGGGTCGATCGACTGCTCGTATTCCGCTGTCGGACTCGTCGGTTTGATCTCCGCGATGAGCGGGGCAGAACCCGTGTCCCGTGCTGCGGCGAGAGAGTCCGTCAGCGAACGTGCCTCGACTGCAACTCGCTCGTCGCTCCGAGCTCGTCCCCGGGCGGCTGTGAGAATCTCCCGCACTGGCGGCGCGAGTGATTCGTCGGTCGTCGGCTCTATTGTACCCATTATTGTTCATTGATGAACGGATATGTACATAACTGTTGTGTCTCCGGGCCAATCTTCAAGTCCGGACCCGGCCAAAGTGAACCCATGTCGGGGACCGGAATCTTCGCACGGACGTTCGAGGAGCTCGACGCTGTCGTCCAGATCGGCATCGCAAACGGTCGGGTGATTAGCCTCTCTGTCCCCGATACCCCCGAGCCGAACGCATCGAGCGACAACGAAAAACTGGACTGGATCGATGGCTACCTTGCTGGAACCGAGCAGGACGTCACCGACATCGAGATCGGGTTGACCGTTCCGGGGGAGCAACGAACTGTCCTCGAAAACGTCCGAAAAATTCCCTACGGTGAGGAACTCCGTCTCAAGCGGGTCGTCGCCCGAAGTCAGGGATTGGACCCTGATGCTGAGGCTGTTTTGAAAACCGCTCGGACGGCGCTGGCAGAGAACCCGATTCCGCTGTTCATCCCGGATCACCGAGTGGTGGATGGACCCAGCGGCCTCCCGGCCGACGTCGAAGCGACGCTCCGGAAAATCGAGGGGTTGTAATGTCAGTCAAGTCAACGGTTCATTCGGACCGGGTTCAGACTCAGCAGGTTTCGTCTTCCCTGGCACGTGACTGACGAATTCGACCAGGTCGATCAAATAATGCGCCCCAATGACGAGCCAAAGGCTTCCCGTCCAGACATAGGCTGCCCCTAAGGCGACGCCGAGGAGCGTGGCGATCCCCATTCCGAGCCAGCCCTGTGCCGTATGAGCGCCCCCAAAGAGGATCGCAGATCCGACAATGAGGAACCCGGTCGGTACCGGTGTGGCGACCGCAAACGCACCGATCAGCACCCCTCGAAAGAGGAGTTCCTCAGTGATAGCGATCGTCGGAAGCAATAGCCCGAGTAACACCACCCATTCTGGACCAGTCGCCGGTGTCAACAGGTCACGGAGTTGGTTCTCAGCGGTCTCAAAATTCGATGTCACCCGAGCAGCGGCTTCGTTCAGGACGATGAGGGCACCAGCTACACCCACCAACCAGGCCCACTCAGGAACCATCTCGATGCCTAGCGGTTTCAGCGGGACGCCAGTCCACCAGATCACCACCCCAATGAGACCAAGCACGAGCCCGTGTGAGACCACGACGTTCAGATACAACGCCGACCGGGACAACTGAGCGAGCGGTCCCGTCTCGATTGTCACGAGTCGAGCCGTCCGTCTCGCCAGGACGACCACGGCAAGCGCAAGTGTCACAGAAAAGAGCACGAACAGGTCCCAGGCTGGGGCTGCCATCGGTTCCACTGGGTTCCGTAGCGTCAAGAAATTCCCGACCCGCCCGAAAAATCGCGCTCGTTACTGCGGCGAGGGGTTCGTCCCTGTCGCTGCCGCCCCTTCGGTGGCCTCAAGCGCTGTTCCCGTGATCGACTTGAGGCGATCGACGAGCGAGTCTTTCTCCGGTTCGCCGGCGAGGGCCACGTCCAGAACCTCGCTGATGTCGGAGACCGGAATGATCTCGATCATTTCCTCGTACTCATCCTCGATCATTACATCCTGCTCATTGGCCCTCGGGATGATCACGCGATCGTAGCCTGCCTTCGCGGCCGCTTCGATCTTATGCGTGACCCCACCAACTGGGAGGACATCGCCGCGGACCGAAATCGAGCCAGTCATCGCCAGATCCTGTTCGATCGGAATATCCTCGAGGGCTGAAATGACCGCCGTCGCGACCGTAATCGACGCTGAGTCGCCTTCGACACCCTGTGTCTGGATGAATTGCACGTGGATGTCCTTCTGGGAGATATCTTCGTCGGAGTACTTTTTGATGATCGCCGACACGTTCTCGACAGCCTCCATCGCCATCTCCTGTAACTGCCCCGTCGCAATGACCTCGCCACCTTCACCCTGGCGTGGCGTCACTTCGGCCATCAC
This sequence comes from Halodesulfurarchaeum sp., assembly GCA_018334775.1. Taxonomy (GTDB): domain Archaea; phylum Halobacteriota; class Halobacteria; order Halobacteriales; family Halobacteriaceae; genus Halodesulfurarchaeum. The sequence goes on along the minus strand of JAGXLJ010000211.1, from coordinate 432 downwards.
GGGGAGCACGATTCCCGAGTCACCACCCATAACTGCGAGCCCATTGACCCGGCCGACGGCGTTGCCCTCGGTCTCCTTGAGCTCGTAATCCTTGCGGCGCTCGATGTAGTCGTCGGCAAACTGCTGTTCGATCGAGCGCGAGCGCTTTTTCGCCTCAAGGACGTGCTCGCGATCGACGAACTCCTCACCTTCCGCCTTCGCGATGTCTCCCGCCACCCGAACGAGGCCGCCCAAGTCGCGGAGTTTGAGGGTGAGTTGCCCTTTGCGACTGGACCGGCGTTTGGCTTCGAGGATGATTTCCCTGACAGCGTCCGGTTCGAAGTGGGGCAGACGGCCGTCCTTGACGACCTCCTGGGCCACGAACCGCGCGTACTGCCGCCGAGTCGTTGGGTTCTCATCGATGGTGTCCTCCATGTAGACTTCGTATCCGTA
>JAGXLJ010000210.1 GCA_018334775.1 Halodesulfurarchaeum sp. | reverse complement strand
CTTCGTAGCCGCAGTAATGCGTGAGTGCCCCGCGCTGTGGATCGAGGTCAATAGCGAGGACGTCGTATTTGTCACGTGCGATCGCAGCAGCCGTCTGCATTGTGTTAGTGGTCTTTCCTGGTCCTCCGCTTTCGGACCACCAGACGAATGCTTGAGTCATATATCGAATTGGGTGGCTATTCATCTTAAAAGTACGTCAGACATTAATCCAGCTAGATAGTTTACTGGTCAGCCAACTGGCTGTCTAACGAGTTTACTGCTCAGTAAACCAATTTGGGAAGGGTTTCAGAGCCCAACAGAGACGGAAGAGTAAATCGAGGTTCGGTATGTTACGCCTCACATTGTCTAAATAACCCTCCAAAAGGAGGGCCAAGTACATGACGGATCTTGTCGTCAAGTCGGCGGTCAAAGACGCACTGGGCGATCGCAACGCGCGGATTTCGACGGTGCCATCGACGAGGAAGTAGTGGAACTGCCCGAAAGCGCGGTGCAACGTACCGAAGCGAACGACCGGAGAACAAACTGCGTCCCCTCTAAAATCGGACCGCATTTCCAGCGAGGCAAAAGACCGTCACTAGCACGCGGATATCGGTGTCGGAGTACCGCTCTCGCTGAGTTCGTGCATCACGTTTAGTCCGTAATCAGCATCATCCGTCCTTGCTACCGCCTACGTCACGCTCCTAATTCAACGTGCAAAGCTGAGTAGGTAGAGATACGGGCGGAACGAGGTTAAGAATATACGGAGATATTACCGGTTAGGACGGTTCTATATGCGTATCTCCGCGGGATTTCGGGGGTTTACAAACAGGAGTTAAAGTTCATCCCACGTGGGTGATGCGGACGACGAGGCTATCTCCTCGTCTGACTCATTTCCGAGGTCGTGGATGTGCGCAAGCAGCTCTTCTGGTGGCGATATCGGTGAGACCGTCTCGATGTTGTCGGTGGGTACGCTGTCTCCTTCATGTTCGCCTTCCAGCTCCTGTTTCTGATCCTGTTCACCGAGCGGGATCTCGCCGTTTTCCTCGTAGATGGCGTCGATTCGCTCGGTGAGATAGCGAATGATACCCGCTCGGTCACGGTTCGCTCGCTCGTGCTCGAGATACTGTTCAACGGTCGCGACCTCTTCCATCATCTCGATTGCGGGTGTGATGACCCGCGTATTCCGCGTATCGAGGAGTTTCTCGGGCGGGAGCTGTTCGAGGAGCGATTTATCGCCACTCATGCTTGACTAAGGAGTGCCGGTGGCTCGAAGCGGTTCCACGCATCGAGATGAGAACAGATGTCTGCGACGACGTATTCGATGGCTTCCACAGTCGACGAATCGGCAGGAGGTGTCTCAACGATTACAGCGAGTTCGAGGGCATCCTCGAATCGGATGTGAGGATGGGCGTCGTGGAGTGCTTTGACGACTGCCTTCGCGAGTTCGTCCCGATCAAGCGCGTCGGGGTCGTCAATGCCATCGCGGACGATGGCGCTGAGGTAGCGTACACGGCGGCTCTGGGCGACACTGGCCTCGATCTCCCCGCCGGTAGGGATGTGCTGTGCGTTCGGACGGTTGGCGGCAGATTCCATCAGGATGAGTCCCTCTACCGAGACGGGGGGAGACAAACGGGCGGCGGTTTCGGGCCAGTCCTACGATACACATTAGTAATACTGTAACGTAGGAACTCACATGCCCGATCCCGACCCCGACGCTGGCGTTCCCGCTGGTGCTGGAAAGGAAGACGCAGAGATGCCTGCGCCTCCGGAAGGGCTGGCAAAGCGCGTATGGGAGCCCCTGCAGGCACAGACAGTGTACGATCTTGAGCGCGTTATGGACTACTGCGAGGAACTCATTGAGTACAAGGAGCGGCCTGTCTCCCCGGCTGAGACGAATGGAGAGGGCGTGGTCACCAAAGAGAGGCCACCGAAAGACGTCTCCCCCGAGGAGCGGCGTGCAGCGAAAGAAGAGTTTGAAGACATGGACAAAGAAGAGCGCAAGGACCTCTCGGAAGAGGAGTTGGCTCAGGTAGGTCACGTGCAAATACGGAAACTACCGTGTGGCCCTGGATGCGACGGCTGCCCCCATGGACCGTATCGCTACACTATTTTCAGAGATAGTCGTGGGAAGGTGACATCGAAATACGCTGGGAAAGCTGAGGGAAACTAGAAATAACGTATCAGGTGTGTTCGGTCGTGTCGACGATGCAGCCAGAATCCCGACACTCTGCGAGCCATTCATTCTGATATCCAATCCCAGCGAGGTCGTCGAAGGGGAACGTGACCGAGACATGGCCAGGCGTGATCTCCTGGAGCTGCACACGGAGAGCGCGCCCGTCGCGACCGACGGCTTCGAGGTAGTCGCGTCCTGCGAGCGCATAGAGTTCCCACGCGAGTTCCCGACCGTCGGTGGTGGTCTGGGGCCATTTGACGGCTGCGAGCGCCGAGCAGACGGTCTCGACCCACTGTGCGGTATCAACGTCATCGTCGGTGATCGCCACGTCCTAGTCGTCAATGACGCGGTCGGGATCGAGGAGACCGTACTTCGCGGAGAGAATCCACAAGCGGTCGCAGAACGTCTCGGCAAAATCGCGCTTCAGTCCGAAGTGCGACGAGCGATACTTCTCTCGGGCGGGAAGGGGGCCGTCGTGTTTCGCCTCGCCACACCCGATGAGTGCGGCCCGACGAACGAGAGTAGTGCTGTCATCCTGGTGACCGCCGCCGTCGGTCTGGAGTGTCTCGAACGTGGTTTGCTTGGGCTCACGTGCTGTGGTCAGAGAAATCACTATCGATAGCGTTACTGAACTCGGTCATCTCTTCATCACCGAGGACGACAGGACCGTTCCGGGCTCGTCGGTCGCGGGTTTCAACGACTATCTCTTTCGGAATCGGGATGCCGAAATAGTTAGCACGGTCAGCGTCTCCGGCGTTTGCTTTTGTTCCTCACAGTCAGATGACTCTGGCTGGGATTGTTGTTTGCTGGACATGGATGCGGGATCAGTAGTGGACATCGACGGGTGTCACGAAGAATGAGAGATCCTCGTTCTCGGTGTCGTCGGTTGTGATCGATTCGAGGAGTTGTTCGCACTCGGAGTGACTCCGAATCGCGGTCCCGTTGCCGTTATAGAGGTAGTAGACCGTGCCGGCGTACTCACCGACACAGTACATCGCATATCGGACGTCAGTTGTGTAGGAGTCGTTGAACTCCTCTTCGTTCTGAGCGAGACCGAATGGATTCCACGGTTCGACATCGGCTTCGACGCGACGGCCCTCAAGAAGTTCTTTGTCGGTGAACTGCTCGAATCCTTTACGGATGACGGCCATCCTTCGAGTGAGTTCGCGAGTGGTCGATACCCAGGCGTTCTCGATGAGTTCGTTCCCAATCTCGGAGTCGGCGCGAATCGACCCGTCGTTCTGGATGGATTCGGGGAATGACTGACTCCAGCGACCACCTTCGGTCATGACCTTGCCGTAGTCGAACGGGGGACAGAGCTGTGCGTATTCGCCCTCGAAAAGGCTCCGTGCGATACCGGTCGCATCTTTAGCGTCGTGGG
>JAGXLJ010000209.1 GCA_018334775.1 Halodesulfurarchaeum sp. | reverse complement strand
ATCGGTACGTCGATGCCGTGTTGCTCACGGAGTGACTGCTCGTGGCGCAACTCCAAAAGAAGGACGATCCCCTCGACTGACCTCTGTGGGTCGGCTAACAGTTCAAATTCAGTTGCGAGTCGATGAACCCTTTGAGCCAGGCCATCCCGAACGCGATGACGGTCGCCACGAGGGACACGGCAACGACTTTGGTCAGGGACACGGGGAGACTCCCTGCTGGCGTGGTCGTGACCGATGCTGAGGTGTCACGTGTTTCGTCCCGGTCCGATCCACCGAAGAGGACGAACTTCGGGACGGTCTCGAACTCGATTTGGTCGACGTGGATATCCAGGAGTCCCATAGATCTAGATCCGGGCCGCAAAACGATAGCCTTTGGGCTGGTCTTCGAATGACCGGGCGTTTCAAATCCCTCCGGAATCGAATCGGTGTATGGAACGCACTCAACGGGATTTCCTCGAAACGCTGCTCGCAACGCCAAGTCCCTCGGGGTACGAAACGCCAGCACTCCAGGCGTGGGTCGAGTACGTCTCCGAGTTCGCGCCCGAGGTAACGACTGACTCGTATGGCAATTCGGTCGCAACCCACGAGGGATCGAGTGACGTCTCGATCGCAGTAACGGGCCACGCAGACGAGATCGGGTATGCCGTGTCCGCCATCACCGACGAGGGATTCCTCAGAATTATTCCGGTGGGCGGTTCGGATGCCACCATCTCTCGGGGAACACAGATCGAGATTCAAAGCGACGACGGACCGGTCAACGGCGTGATCGCCCAAACCGCAATCCATCTCCGTGATCGCTCGAGCGCTGAGGAAGTTCCGGATATCGCTGCCCAACACGTCGACATCGGTGCCGAAGACGAAGAAGCCGCAAAAGAACTCGTCGAAGTCGGTGACCCGGCGATTCCAGCCGTCGGTCTCCACGAACTCGCGGACACCCGAATCGCAGGCCGCGGAATCGACAACCGGGCCGGAATCTGGGTGGCCGCGGAAGCGCTCCGCCGCGCTATCGAGCGTGACATCGACGTGACCGTGCACGCGGTCGCAACGGTCCAAGAGGAACTCGGATTGAAGGGGGCAAAGATGGTCGGGACAGAAATCGACGCTGACGCGGTTATCGCAGTCGACGTCACCCATGCCTCGGATAACCCTGCCTACCCCAACGAACGGGCCAATGACGTCGCTCTTGGCGAAGGACCGGTCGTCGGTCGCGGGACGGCTAATCACCCGGAAGTCGTTTCTGCAGTCCGAGACGCCGCCTCGGCTGTGGACCTGCCAGTCCAACTCCAGGCATCGGGTCGTCGGACAGGCACGGACGCAGACGCCTTCTACACCCAGCGTGGTGGGACCCCGAGTCTGAACCTCGGGATTCCGAACCGGTACATGCACACGCCAGTCGAGGTGATCGACCTGGAAGACCTCGATACGGCAGCCGAGGTCGCCGTCGAAACCGCCGTGCAGTCGGCGGATCGGACTGACTTCGACGTCAGTCTGTAAGCGGTTTCGGTGCGTTTATGCGACAGAAGACGTTTGCGAGCGTATGAGTGGCCGACCTCTCGATATTCTGGAGGACACGCTGGAGGAGTCAGTGACGGTCTCGCTAAAGGGTGGTGAGACCATAACCGGCGTCCTCGAGGGCTACGACCAACACATGAACCTCGTGGTGGCCGGAGCTGAAGACACAACGGTTATACGCGGCGATAACGTCGTTTCGATAGAGCTATGACTGGATCCGGAACGCCGAGTCAGGGTAAAAAGAACACCAAAACCCACGTGAAGTGCCGACGGTGTGGTGAGAAGTCCTACCACGTGAAGAAAGGCGTCTGTTCGAGTTGCGGCTTTGGCACGTCGGCCAAACGTCGCGACTACGCCTGGCAAGAGAAAGCCGGCGAGTAACCGAACGGACGACTGCGGGAAGGGGTTTTTCTACCCACGTTTGTGTATACTTTCCGAGGAAAAGCGGCGGAAATCAGCACGTTCCCGGTGCGTTTTTACCGTCCCTCCAGTTATGACTCAGCATGTCATCCGGCCGGGCCACCGATCCCCAACGCACAGGCCCTACCGAGAAATGTGGCGTCGTCGGGGTGAGCCTTGAAGAGCGTGAGGCCGCGCTCCCGACCTATTACGCACTGTATGCGCTCCAACACCGGGGCCAGGAATCAGCCGGTATCGTTTCCCACGACGGGTTTCAACAACACGAACACGTCGGGATGGGACTCGTCGGCGAGGCATTCACCGAGACCGATATCGACACCTTGCACGGCTCCTCGGGGGTCGGCCATGTTCGCTATCCCACGGCCGGCAGCGTCGATAAGTCAAACGCCCAGCCGTTTACCGTCTCCTTCGAAGCCGGGTCACTTGCACTGAGTCACAACGGCAACCTCGTGAATACCACCGCATTACGCTCGAAACTCGCGGAAAAGGGCCATGCCTTCAGTTCGGATGGCGACACGGAAGTCATTGCCCACGATCTCGCGCGCAACCTGCTCGAATCGGATCTGGTTCGAGCAGTGAAAGCGACCATGGAGCGCTTGCATGGTTCGTATGCTCTCACCGTCATGCACGACGACACGGTGATGGGGATTCGTGATCCGGAGGGCAACCGACCGCTCATCATCGGCAGAATCGACGGCGGAAACGTCATTGCGAGTGAAAGTGCGGCGATCGACACGCTCGGCGGCGAGGTCGTTCGTGACGTCAAACCCGGCGAATTGGTCGTCCTGGCCGAGGACGGGAGCGGGTTCGACGCATACCAACTCCTCAGCCCCGACCGGACCGCCAACTGCTTTTTCGAGTATGTGTATTTCGCCCGCCCGGATTCGGTCATCGACGGTGAGTTGGTGTATGAAACCCGGCGGGAACTCGGCACCAAGCTCTGGGAGGAAGCCGGGGTCGAGACCGACGTAGTGATGCCAGTGCCGGACTCTGGCCGAGCCTACGCCTCGGGCTATCAGGAGGCGGCCGAAGACGTCGAATTCGCGGAGGGGCTGATGAAAAACCGCTACGTGGGTCGAACGTTCATCATGCCCACTCAAGAGGCCCGCGAGCGGGCGGTCCGACTCAAACTCAACCCGATCCGAAGCACGGTCGAGGATCGGTCGGTCACGTTGATCGACGACAGCATCGTTCGGGGGACCACATCTCGACAGCTCGTCGACTTACTCAGGGATGCCGGCGCGGAGTCAGTCCACGTCAGGATCGGCGCGCCGCCGATCACGGCCCCCTGTTACATGGGGATCGACATGGCCGACCGGGACGAGTTGATCGCCGCGGAGAACGATGCAGAGGGTGTCGAATCCGCCATCGGCGCGGACAGTCTGGCATATCTCTCCCCCGAAGCCGTGGCATCGGCCATCGGGACGGAGCAGTCCGACCTCTGTATGGGGTGTGTGACCGGTGACTATCCCTACGATATCGAGGGCGAGACAACCGATCGAGACGTCACCACGCCAGTTCTGGACAGGTAAGCGGGCTGGTGATTTGGCCGAGAAAACAGGCGAATAGAAGGCCTTTTACTTGGTGGGTGGCAAACCTCGGCTGCGTCGATTCGCGTCTCTTCCC
>JAGXLJ010000208.1 GCA_018334775.1 Halodesulfurarchaeum sp. | reverse complement strand
CGTTCCCTCGCCGCCCAGCGGGACGTTGGGGGTAGTATCCGCAACCTCGAAGTCCGCTTGCGGTTCGATGACAACCGTGATCGTGTCAGTTTCGGTCCGACTTGTCCGGTTTTTTGGCGTGTACACGTAGTCGCCGTCGCTGTTCTGTGTGTAATTTACCGTCTGATAGTGCACATATTCAGTCGTCACTTCCAGTTCGTAGGTACCTGCCTCAGCGTCTTCGTCGACAACGACGTTGAATGGATACGGCCCCGAGGACTCACCATCGGCGATCGTTCCGGCCGACTGTTCTCCCGTCTCGACAGTTAGCGGGGCTGCTTCTCCAGACACGTTTGTATCGGTAATGTTGACGGAGACAGACTGTGCCTCCCCGGCCCGCTCCACAGCCCCTTCCGGCGGGTCATCGCCACCGTAGTCGTAGGTCGCGTTGTTCGACAGCGTCACGTCGATTGTCCCGCTTTGGCCGGGATCGAATCGCGCGTTCGGTGCCGAGGCGTTGAGATGGGGGGTGCCCTCGACGTTTCCTGCAGCAGCAGCTGCTACAACCGGTTGACTCCCGATTGTGAGCCCAATACTGAGGGACCCACTCACAACCAGAAGGACGAGAAATACCGCCTTGAACAGTCGACCAGTTCCTAAGCCGGCCTTTTTCATTATTTAATGATAGGATATGCAAAAGAAAAATCGTTTTCAAATTTTATACAACTTATTAAACGTTTATTGATGCTTTACAAAACATATAATTCGTTAAACTGGCGTTTCCAACTGAATTAGGACACCAATCGTGACGGTTTACAACTGAACAAAGTGTATAAGTATCGTTCAGCCCGAGATTCAATATGGCAGATCTCAGTGAATTAGGATTGACGACCTACGAAGATCAGGCCTATCGAACCCTGCTCGGACTGGGTGCAACCACCGCGAAGACCGTCGCCACGGAAAGCGGGGTGCCGGAGGGACGGATCTACGACGTTCTTTCGACCCTCGAGACACGGGGTATGATCCGGTCCCAAGAGGCCAGCCGCCCGAAACGGTATCTCGCAGTCGAACCCGAGGTCGCTGTTGAGCGGCTTGCAGAGGGTAAAATCCGTGAACTCGAGGGCCAGATCGACCGTTACGAGTCGATTGCGTCGCAAGCAAGCGAGGAACTCGGGTCTGAGACCGCCGTCGAGGAGCGATTTTGGACGACGGCCATCGGTACCGTCGACTCCCTCGAACTGCTCTTCGAACGGATCGATGCGGCCGACTCCGATGTAGTCATGGTCGCCGACGCAGTCCCTTCACCGCTCGATTTGGACGAAGTCGGACCGGACCTCCTCGATCGACTGGCGAGGGCAATTGAGCGAGGTGTCGACGTGTCACTCCTGGTCTCCGAAAATATCCTGGCTGAGATCCCTCATACCCTCTTCGATCGGGCGTCATCCGGTCCGTTCGACGCAAAGCAATTCTCGGTCCGGACCACCGAAACGCTGCACGGAAGCCTGTATCTCATCGATGGCGACGAGCTTTGCTTCCCCGTGGTCAGTCCGATCGAGCGCGACCGCGTTCTGGGCCTTATCAATCTGAAAGATCCGACGTTCGCCCTCGAACTCGAAGAACAGTTCCGAATGCTGTGGGAGAGTTCGACGATCGTCGATGCAGACGTGGATTGAGGGTAGGCAACCGCGTGAAACTTGTCGATAAGATTAGGGTTTTCCCGCGGTCCCGTCCTCGAACATTGGCTCTGTGTCGTCCCAACATTCGAGGTCCCAGACCCGTTCGTCACACTCACCTTTGCATTCAAGCCCGACGTGTGCTCGTGCTTCGTCGAGGACGTCAGCCGGAAGCGCGAAACTGGCTTCGTAACTCGCAGTCGGTGGGATCTCGACGTCGAGTGTCTCCTGGAAAAACCGAGTGAAAACACATTGTCGCCACTGGAGATGGCGAGCCATCGATGCGCCGTCGGAGCTCAAGGAAATCCCCCCGTACGGTTCGTGATCGACGTAGCCATCCTCCGAAAGATGAGCCGTCATTTCCGTGACACTGGCCGGACTCACGTCCAGGCGATCCGCGATGTGACTCGGCCGAACCTCGTCCTCTGGCCCCTCGACGGATCCCAATATTGCGCGCAAGTACCGGCCTGCGTTCCGGTTCGGGAGTTTTCGAGCCGGTTCCGGGTGGCCAGTCAATGACATCGTTCAGCGCCCCATCCCATCAATCTGCCAATACACTCTGGTGCCACCGACTTTCCGCCGGTCCAGAAGGCCCTCGTCACAGAGGTCGTTCAACTTCCGCCTGGCTCCCTCCGTCGTGCTGTCGAAATGCTCGGCGACATCCGTCGTGGCGATCACAGGGCCAGGAATGGTCTCGAAGAGATCGAGTATTTCTGTCTTGGTCATCTGTTCGACGTATTGACCGCGCTCGTTCCGTCGTCGGGACCGACCACCCTCACCGTGACCGCGTCGCTTTCCATGTGATTCACCTGGCCGACCCGGCCCAGACCCGACATCCCGCTCGGGGGTCGCTCCACTCTGGCGATGTTTGTGACCCATATTTTGGCACTAGCCCCCCAGCGGGTTAACCGTTTTGGACGTCCCAAATGGACACAAACAACTGGAGTCGCTGCAAATCGGGCCTGGTGAGGAAGCCTTTTGCAATTGAACGTCGAATGGTAATACCGTAACTGAAGGTCTGCGGTGTCAAATCCCGCACCGTCGGCCTCGGACTCCCACAGACCCATGGCACAAACGATCAAGGAGATGGTCTATTCGACTGTATCACCCGAAGAGGTATTCGAATCCTTCTACGGGCTCAATCACCGCGAACGGCAGACCTACGAAGAGATACTCGCCGCCGAAGAACCACTTTCAGTCGAGACGATCGCAGAGCGGATGGACTGTTCGCTGTCGACAGCCTACCGCTACGTCGACGCACTCGAGACACACAACCTCGTCCACGAGACCGGGCTCTACGACGGTGAATACCTCAAATCGGGCTATACAGCAACCGAACCGGCAGTCATCGCCGAGCACATGTTCGACTACGTCGATTTCAAATACCAGAAATGTGAACGAAACATCGAGGCGATCGCAAATCGGAACGAAGAACCGGGTGATTGTGAGGAAACCGAGTGGGACCGGCCGGGTACGTTTCTGTCACACTAAACTGCGTTCGAGACGAGCCGGATGGCCGATTCTCCCGTTCGCGACTCGCTTGGTGATGACCGTATCAAGTTGAAGAGTCCCGGGAACCCTCAGCAAACGAACCGACCCATAGCGCAGGACGGAGTCACGTGACGGTGAGTGGAAGTTTCACCGCCGCGAAGATGATGACGTATCGGAGGAAAAAGCCACCGACGAGGACCAGGCCGTATTTCACCACGTACCCAGCCCTGAAAATCGAATGCCACGTCTGGCTCCGTTCGTCGAGGTCCCATACCCTGGCCGTGCCAGTCATCAGCAATGAAAGCACGAGCGGCGTCACCAGGCCGAGACCGACCACCCCAACCCAGAACGGCATCGAGAACACGGAATTGAGCGACTCGATCGTGGCCTGACTCGCCAGACAATCCGCCCGGCCCTGGAGCAC
>JAGXLJ010000207.1 GCA_018334775.1 Halodesulfurarchaeum sp. | reverse complement strand
CAACAAGGCAGCCGACGCCGTACAGAGCGTCGTTGCCCGCTGGAAACAGGGCGAGTACGCTGGCAAACCCCACTTTTCGAAGCCGACCGTCGTCTACGACAAACGGTGTGCGACCTTCCACGACGATCACGTGTCGCTGGCGACTGTGAATGGACGCACCGAGATTGACTACGTACTCCCCGACCGAGAACGAGACACACCCCACAGTCGGTATCTCGACAACGACGACTACGAGGTGACGAGCGCAGAACTGCACTACAGAGACGGCGAGTGGTTCCTTCATCTTCGCACAAAGGCGGAGGTGGAGTCTGACACGCTGGAACAGGCAACGACCGGGCACAGCACAGTCCTCGGCGTCGACCTCGGCGTGAACCACCTCGCGGTTACGTCGACGGGAGTGTTCTGGAGCGGCCACGAGTTCGACCACTGGCGACGAGAGTACGAAAAGCGACGTGCATCACTTCAACAATGCGGAAGCCGTCACGCTCACGAGAACATCCAGGCAGTCGGACGGAAAGAGACGGGGCAATTCACGATGATGCTCCACAGGATTGCCAACGGGATTATCGAGGAAGCCACCGAGAACGGGTGTGGCGTGATTGCCTTCGAGGAGCTGACCGGCATCCGTGACCGACTTTCCGGCGCGTCGTGGGGGCACAAGTGGGCGTTCGAAAGCTTGTACGAATACGTCGAGTACAAGGCCAAACCACGCGGTATTACCGTTGAGCAGGTAACCCCGGAGAACACGAGTCGGCGGTGTTCGACGTGTGGGTTCACGCACCCGGACAATCGCGAGGGCGAGGAGTTCGGGTGCCTGAAATGTGGCTACGAGAACCACGCCGACTACAACGCAGCGAAAAACGTCGGCTTGCGGTATCTCCGTCGTAACCAAACTGGAGACGGTGGAGGCGCACCCGTAGGCGTGCGCTTGAATCGTGGGACGCTGAACGCGAACGGAGAGTACGAACCTCCTGCCGGAGAACCCGGCCAGAGCGGGAGTCCACGCGAAAGCCCCACCCTCGCCAAAGCGAGGTCGTTAGACCGAGCGAAGTAGGGCGGGGTAGCTTACCAGGTGGTCTATTGCGTACACCGCATCAGAAGGTTCGTCGGGAAATTCCCCGTGGGCAAGGAGTTGCTCACGCGCACGGTCGCGAGGGAGCTCCTCACTACTGGCGTCCGCCATCTCAGCCGACAGGATCTGGTATCCTCGTTCGACCCAGTCGGGCAATGATCGTGGTTCATTGGACCACATACTTTCTCACGCTCTGGCCACCGATAGACATCAGTTCGTTCGCTGGCAGTGTTAATCTCCCGCAATATGTCCGACGTGTGGCTGACAATGCTATCGCCCATTCCCTGCTGACTGCCACGGCTCCCAGGAAACGACTCCAGGGATCGAGACGTTACCCCACGAACCTATTCATATCTCACTTTGTGGGGTAACTATTCGCTGTCGGTCACCAACAGCTGACACTCACTATTCTTCGATCTCACCCTCTGAATCGTGCCTGAGCACGATTTCGCGAGGACCGGCTTCAAGAACGTCCCCATCGGGGAAGTGGTACCGCGTGGTCCGTAATTCAAACCCGAGGAGCTCCTCGTAGAGGAACTGGTTACGCTCTTCGACGGTCATAGCGGCAGTTTCGCGGATGACCGCACGAACGTAGCCGGCGACGGCTGGTGGCACGTCAACGTCGACCTCGCTTTCGATGGGGTGTTTCTCTCGGAGTTCGGGGCCGCGTTTGAGCAGGGCTTGATGGTCTTCGATGTTCGATTGCATATCAGACAGGTCGGATCGGATCGCGTCGAGATCGACCTCCTTGTTTTGAGGGGCGTCGTCGTCACCAGGAATTTCGTCATCGGTGGGTGGCATGTGACCACTTGGCGGGGAAATCGATTAACTACTCGGTTTGGGTCATGAGAGTCTCTGTACCAACTCTACCCCAGTTGCTTGATTCGGAGGATGTGACTGTTCCACGTTACCCCACGATAACCGAATACTGCGAAATGTGGGGTAACTCAGGAAGTTCCACGTACCCTGTCCGATTTGTCGGAGGTCATCGGTGAGTCTTCGACTCCGCTTGAGGCGTGTGCCGACTGGCGATCGCCGGGCTCACGAACCGCCGCGCTCGATGCGGGATGTCCAGTCCCTGGGTGACCGGCAGGAAAATCGAATCTTCCCCGCTGGCAACGACGGCGGCGAGCAGCTCGTGCTTGCACAGAACCCGCCACGGTCGGTCGTGCTTGTACGGACACGAACAGACCAACCCGTCCGACCAGGGCAATAGTGGATACCGGCTCCCGCTGGCGTACTCCCCAACCAGCAGCGGAGCCGGAAGATCGATTCCGAAGTCGCTCGGTAGCGGCGCACATTCGACGGTATTCAAGGAGAGATCGCTCTCGTGAACGACGAACCGGCCGGGGACTCCGTACTCTTGTGCCACCGCGCGAATGTCGGCGCCGTCGTTGACGACGATCATCCCGACGAAGGCGTTCTGCTCAGTGAGGGCGTCGATGTCGGCGGCGTTCCTGACCGAGGGCGGCAGGAGCGAGCCGTACGATGAGCGTTTCAGGACGTGGTACAGGTTCATCCAGGGAATGATCGTCGAATACCAACGTTCGCGACGCGCCTGTTCGTCCTTGAGGGCAGCATTCGGGTTTTCAGCGTTCCGGCAGACCTCCAACCGATGGGCGAGAAAAGCGGGGATGTCGTCTAGATCTGCCGAGTGGTTCGCCTCGAAGCGGTCGTAGTACCGTCGTTCTTCGGCGAGCGTGCGCCGACAGGAGGCCTCCGCGTACAGCAGGCCGGCTGGTTTCGACCGTCCCACCTCTCGCCACGGGTCGGGGCCGGACTCACCGGGATCAGTCGTCCACGGGTTGTGTTGATCGAGGAGGTGTGACCGACGGATCGGGCTGCCGGCCATGAAATCCAGTCGGATACGGTGTTCAATCGGTTCGATAGCAGGCGGTTCGTCGCCGACATCGTAGCGGTGCCGCTGATCGGTCTTCGCGAGCGCTCCAGGGGGGAGCGAGAGCGGCGGGAGGTCTCCGTTGCTCGTGTGAATGCGTCTTGTCGTCATGGATTTGGAGACGACCCAGTATCGGGTCTACCTCACCCCCTTGTGATCGATAAATCGAGAGTTCTTACCGAATACAGTGAAACAGCGGAATCTATCGGGAGATTGGTGGGTGGGCCAGTGCAAGATACAAGGCGCATATGAAGCATTTGAATCGTGCTGAGCTATTACTGAAGTGGCACGAATACTATCTATGAGTATGAATGAGATTCGCGCGACGCTGGGTCGCATTGAGCCGTCCACTGTGTCACCTGACACCACAGTAGAGTTCATTCTCCAGTACGCAAATCGGAATAAGAATGTCACCCATCGTCTCCAGACAATTACGATATCGCCGACGTGGGATCTTAGTCAGGAATAGACACACGAAGTGGATCATCCGGTTCCGGCGGGAACCAAACAGCGCGTGCTGACGACACCAGTCGAGACGCCACCCGGTCTCGGCGGTCGTCACGGAATTTATGTCAGCTTCGAAGTCAAGGCTGTCACA
>JAGXLJ010000206.1 GCA_018334775.1 Halodesulfurarchaeum sp. | reverse complement strand
GGAGGGAGTTTCCACCTCCCCCCCCGATGGTAGCTTCAATGATACTCTCGTTGTGAATCGCCAGTTCGATACCATCGCCGAGGCCATCGGTGTCGCTGTCAGCATCCGACTGCGCTCCGGTGTTCACGCTGATATCACTCGATGCGGCCGTGTCAATCGAGGGGCACGGTTCCTCAGGCTGGGGATTGTACGGTCCCGGTCCCAGCGGCGGGAACCAACACGGTAGGTCGTCGTCAGCAAGGCCTGGCCCACGATTCACGTCAAGGGTGTATCGGAAGTACTCGACCTCGGGACCGGTGTCGTTGGGGTTACTGTACCAGTAGTAATCGTAGTGGTGTCTCCACCCCACCGCCGTGTCGGTGCCATTGCCAGTCATCGATCTGGCATCGGAACCGTCGTCCGCTCCGTCGACCTCGCTCGGGGAGCGGTGGGCGTTGTGCCCGCTGCCAACTTCAGCGCGGTTCTGGCTCAGTGAGCTCTCTGTTGACTGCTGGCCCTCTTGCCCGTCCACACGAACGATTTCGTGGTGAAATTCCATGACATCCATGCTTCCCTCCCTACCCCCTGTAGGGGAGCTGACGACGGTGACGACTGTCGATGCACGCTGCGAGACATCGTCGTCACCACCGACAATCGAGGGGAGGAGGTAATCGCCAAGGATGATATCATCGCCATTCCCCGAAACGCTGCTCACTTCGAGAGTGTGCTGGACGTACTCAACCTTGGTACCTGTGTCGATGATAGCACTCGCATTGGGCATCTCTTCGATCTTGATAAACGCCTTCATACAGCATGCCGTCGCACGTTCGGTGACGTTACCGTCGCCAGATCCATCGGGACCAGCAACCGGCATACCGTCGATCTTGATGAACATCTTCATTCGACTCTCGACGGTCGTTGCCTCGCCGTCGACACCGTCGCCCGCGCCGGCTTCAGCGCGCTTCTGGCTCACTTCGTCGGTTTCGGTGTTTGACTCCCCATCTTCTATGCCGTCCACAAGAACGACTTGATGGTGAAACTCCATGACCTCCATGCTCCCCTCTCGGCCGTCCAGAGAGGAGTTGACGACGGTGACGACCGTCGATGTACGCTGCTGGATATCGTCACCGTCACTCGTTTGCTCGGATCGTTCCCGGTCGTCCTCGTCCGGCTGACTGGAGTCGCCGTCTCCGTTCTCGACGTGGGAATGCCCCCACGAGTACACCTCTCCGCCCATCATCGAGAGCCGGGTGTCGTTCCCATCGTCAGCCGCGTCGTCCTCATCGGACCGATCCGCCTCGTTATTATCTGCTCGCGCTGCGTCCTCGTCCGATTGTTCTCGGCTGCCCCCATCTGGTCGCTCTTGGGCAGCATCGTGGTTGAGCGCCACGTCGTCGACTTCGGACTGAGCTATCTTTCCACCGTCGTGATCGGTTGCCAGCCCCACGCCCGCCACCGACACCGCGCCGACGACCAGCAGGACCGCAACGATTGCCTGAGTGATTCCTCGCATCACGACTCGCTCTCTCCCCCAGATTGGTATATAAATGAACGTCGCTAGCGGTGACTGACACCCGCTTGCAGTCGCTTGCGCCGGATTACACAGTACCCACGTCGTGCATTTCTGCCAATGATGTCGTATCGTATATGTATAAACGATCAAAGTATTTAAGTAGTGGTTGCTGCAGTCTGCTGTTTTCGATCGTCAATGGGTGGGCTTCACCATCCGAAGGTAGCTTGCCAGGCGCGCGTGACTCTGGCGCGATGTCGACGTCGAGAGTGTGGTCGTGCCAAGCGATTTATATCGCCTCGAGAAACAGTACAGTCAAGATATGCTGAAAGGGGGAGGCCCGCGGTTCGTCGTTCTGGCCATCGTAGTCGTGCTAGTCGTGGTCGCGAGCGCACCGACCGCGACGGCGTTCCCCGAGAAGGCCGTGGGCACACAACTCGACCCCGATAATGTGCTGATGCGGGTGACCGTCCACGAGAACGGGACTGCGACGTGGGGCGTCGAGTATCGCGTCCGATTCGACGACGAGACCGCACGCGAGGCGTTCACGACCGTCGAGGAGGACGTAGCCACCGAGCAGGAAACGGTCGTCGCACCGTTCCGCGAGCGAATGATGGCGACCGTGGCCAGTGCCGAGCGCGCGACCGGCCGCGAGATGGACCTGCGTGACGTGCGCGTGACCACCACCAGGGAGGCGGTCCCTCAGTCTCACGGGATCGTGACGTATCGGTTCACATGGCGCGGATTCGCCGCCGTCATCGGTGAGCGTATCGAGATCGGCGATGCGCTCTCAGGGCTGTTCCTCGACGAGGAGACGACCCTGCTGGTGAGCTGGCCGGAGGATTACGAGGCGAATGACGTCTCGCCCGTACCCACCGGTGGAGAGCGCGAGTACGCCGCGGTCTGGAACGGGCCGCTGGCATTCGATGCCGACGAACCGGTGCTCACGGTGACCACCGGGGGAGCACTCCCGGTCCCGGTGCCGGTTATCGGGGTGACCGCCATCGCCGTCCTCGGTGGTGGCGCAGTCTGGTATCGTCGCCGTGGCCGAGAGGACGAGAGCGAGGCCTTGACCAACACGATCGCCGACCCAACGTCGCCTACCACCGAACAACCCGATTCCAGAGACGAAACGAGCGTCGGTCGGGACCCCGATCCAGCGCTATTGAGCAACGAAGAGCGGGTCGTCTCACTCGTGAGCGAGCGCGGCGGTCGAGTGAAACAGCAGGATATCGTCGAGGAGTTGGACTGGACCGAAGCAAAAACGAGTCGGGTGGTCGCTGATCTGCGCGACTCGGGGGCGGTGGAGATGTTTCGGCTTGGCCGAGAGAACGTCGTTTCACTGCCGGCCAACGGGACGGAGGGCGACGATGCGTAGTCGACGGGTGCAGGAGTGCGGGATGTGCAATTCAGCGCAAGTCGGTGACAGTGACGCGAAGGACCGTCAGGGTTCATCCGTGCAGACAGCGAGGGTAGTCCTGTGAGGTCGTCGTTCGTCGGCCTAGTGTTCGCCGTGCTGGTCGTGGCTACCGCCACGGCAGTCGGCACTCCCCCCACCGTCGCGACCGACCGTACCATCCAGAATAGCTCCGATCCAGGGCCTGGCGTGCGGCTCACCGGGACGGTCGGCGTCGAGCGGGCCGCTGTCGACGATCGGACTGCGGTCGCTCGACTGGACGCTCGGCTGGCCGCCGCCGAGTCCGACGCCGCCCGGGCGGCGATCCTCGACGAGCGCCTGACCACGAACAAGGAGCGCATCGACGCACTCGAAGCTCAGGCAACTGACGTCACTACCGACGATACCGGAGCAACAGCACAGGCGGCCGTTCTCGCAGCCGAAGCGCGGGCAGTCGATAGTGTCCTGGTACGGATCGAAACCACCGCGGCCGCCCTTGCGGTCAAGGAGCGCGAGCAGTACGATCTCAAGTCCCGGACGGTAGCACTCCGCGAGCGGACAAATACACTCTCGAATCGCTTCGAGACACAGACGGCAGTTATCGACGGCGCGCGGGTCGAGAACACGACGGCCGATCGCGCGGACGTTGTCGCGGCCTATGAGCGCGCGCTGTCCGATTCCGGGCAGGTGCAGA
>JAGXLJ010000205.1 GCA_018334775.1 Halodesulfurarchaeum sp. | reverse complement strand
CAGCCGAACAACCCGCCGAGGAGGCGGGACAAAAAGGACCCGTCAGACTCCGATTCATCCTCTGTAGACTTATCTGGCCCGGGACTGACTTCCATCCCGGTGTCTTGTTCACCAGCTGCATCCCGTCCTTCTTCCATGGTTTCGAGTCGTTCTGCGATCCCTTCCTGGGGCCGGTCAGCGTCCGATTCGACCGCCGGTTCGCCGGCCGTGTCTCCCTTCTTCCCACCAGCTGGCTCAGGCTGCTCCGCTGTCGCCGATCCCGAAGTGGCGGATTCGTCCGACGCTCCTGACTCGTCGTCCGCTGCCCAGTCCCGTGGCAGCGGTTCGTCGATGAGGCTGTACGCGATTTCCCGGTAGGACTGAGCCGCTGGACTTTCCCTATCAATGGCGACGAGCGGTGTTCCCTGGTCCGCACTCATCTGGACGGCACCATCCTCGGGAACCGATCCGAGAACTGGAAGCTCGATCCGGTCGGCGACTGCCTCTGGGGTTGCCCGACCGGCACCACCGATTCGGGTCACAATTAACCCTTCCAGGGTCGTATCCAGACGCTCGACAAGATCCGTAGTTTTGATCGCATTGGTTATCGACGCCTCCGAGGGTGTAGTCACGACGATGACATCGTCGGCCAGGCCCAGGGGGACGGTCATGTCGTGGCTCAACCCGCCTCCCCCATCCAGAAGGACGACGTCGTAGCGGTCCCGGAGGCTGGGTAGAACTGACCCTAATTCTGCCGGATCGGCCCGACCAAAGGCCTCGATATCCTGGCTGCCGACGACGGCATCGAAGCCGCCCGGGGCCTCAGTAATTGCCGCCTCGATCTCCCGCTCGCCCGCGAGCACGTCGTGAAGCGACACCTCGACGGAGTCGAGATCGAGGAAATCGGCGAGGTTAGCCATCCCGAGATCGACGTCGACCACGATGACGTCCCGGCCCGCCTCAGCGAAGGCCGCTCCGAGGTTGACTGCGGTGGTCGTTTTCCCGACGCCGCCCTTGCCACTCGCAACGCCATATACGTGCCCTTCCGTCATTATCATACTATCCGCGCGTTCAACGCATAAAAGGTGGGCCTCGCAGCTCAGGATTCACCAGCCATCGCCGCAAAAAGTCGCTCGGTGAACGCCTCGATGGAAACCCCATCAGAAGGGCCGAGTCCTGCCATGTGGTCGAGCGAAAGTTGCCCCCCGCCCATGCGTGCGTGCCCCCCGGCACCCGACATTGGGATGTCCTCAACGACCTGTTTCAGCACGGTTCCCATATGAACCCGATCGTCGCGGGACCGACCCGAGACGTGCAACGTGCCCTCTTTCTTGCCGAGAACTACGACCGCCGTAATACCCTCCAGGTGGAGCAGTTCGTCGGCGGCCTGCGGAATGGCGTCCACGTTCGAGAGTTCGCCGACATGACTCACGACGAAGGGGCCCTGCGATTGTCGGTTTTCGATCGCCCGGGCTTTCACGTCAAGCACCTCGGCGTCGATTTCGGGATGGGCGATCCGGTCCAGCAGGTCCTCGTCGATGCCGGGGTACAGGAACGAACTCGCCTCGAACTCGGCCCCAGTACACCCCCGCGAGAGGTGGTTCGTATCCGAGAGAATCCCGTAGAGCAATCCCGTCGCCACGGCTTCGGGAAGCTGTTTCTCGGATGTGGACTCCCCTGTCTCCACGGTGAAACCGACCGACCTGAGGTACTCAGTTATGATTGTCGCGCAGGCACCATACTCCGGACGGGTGTCAGTGAAGGAGCTCCCGTGTCCTGATGCGGGGTGGTGATCGACGACGGCGACCGGGTCCAGATCGCTGGCACCATCAAAGCCTCTGGCTTCGTTGTGATCAACGAGCACGACATCTCCAGAGAGGTCCGCCGCCCTCCCGATCGATGTGAGGTCCAGTTCGAGGACAGTTCGAAACGCCCGATTCTCCTGGTGACGGATTTCTCCCGGGAAGTGGATCGAAGCCTCAGTCTCAACATCCTCTGCGAGAAGCGCGACGCCCATCGCGGTCGCCATGGCGTCCGGATCCGGGTTCGGATGGAGCAGTACTGCGAGTTCATCACGGGAAGCGAGGACACGCCGGAACCGGTCACCGGTCGTGCGGCGATACCGTCGCACTGCGAGCCACGCCACGACGAGCAGTATGAGGCCCGCGAGCACGATGAGTCCCAGGGTAACAGGGTCCCAGTCCTGCACCTCGATGACAGCAGCGAGATCACGACCCATCTCCAAAGGGACGGCCAGCCAACTCATTCCACTAGCGGTGAGTTGCCCGGCCTAAAGAAGGTTCACACTGACCGTCATCAATCGGCCCCCGACAGTCAGGGATTCCGGCAGTTTAACTGTCTTCGTCGTCGAATTACCCATAACTAACCATATGAGCTCTAACTCCCAGAAGGGGTCCTCAGAGCACTCTGATCGCCGGAAATACGAGTTCCGAAAGGTCATCGAGGATCTCAAGGAACATACCGGCAGCGGCACTCAGCTCGTCAGCATCTATGTGCCCCCGGACCAGATGATCTCGGACGTGGTCGCACACGTCACCCAGGAGTACAGCGAAGCCTCGAACATCAAGTCCAAGCAGACCCGAACGAACGTCCAGGACGCTCTTTCTTCGATCAAGGCCCGCCTGAAGTATTACGATACGAACCCACCGGAACGCGGGATGGTGCTTTTCTCCGGGGCTATCGACAAAGGCGGCGGCCAGACGGACATGATCACGGAGGTCCTCGAAAACCCGCCGGATCCGATCGAGTCCTTTCGCTATCACTGTGACTCGGCGTTTCTCACCGAACCGCTGGAGATGATGCTCGCGGACAAGGGCCTGTACGGCCTCATCGTCCTCGACCGCCGGGAGGCAAACGTCGGCTGGCTCAAGGGCAAACGGGTCGAACCAGTCAAGTCAGCCTCCTCGTTGGTACCGGGCAAACAGCGCAAAGGGGGTCAGTCCGCCCAACGGTTCGCCCGCCTGCGCCTGGAAGCGATCGACAACTTCTACCAGGAGATCGCTGAAATGGCCGACGACCTCTTCGTTCCGAAACGCCACGAAATCGACGGCATCCTCGTCGGCGGGCCATCGCCGACCAAAGACGAGTTCCTCGACGGTGATTACCTCCATCACGAACTCCAAGACAAAGTCCTGGGGAAATTCGACGTGGCCTACACCGACGAATCCGGCCTGTATGACCTGGTTGATAAGGGTCAGCAGGCCCTGGCTGATGCCGAACTCACCGCGGACAAACAGGACATGGAGGAGTTCTTCAAGGAACTCCACGGCGGCGAGCGGGCGACCTATGGCTTCGGCCCGACCCGTGAGAACCTCATTATGGGATCCGTGGAAACGCTCCTCTTGTCCGAAGACCTCCGACGAGACGTCGTTACCTACGAGTGCCCGGAGGAGCACACCGATCGCGAACTGATCGACCCCCGACACGAGACGCCTGAACACACCTGTGAAGAGTGCGGCGAACCCCCCGAAACCGTGGAACGGGATGACGCCATCGAACACCTGATGTCCATCGCCGAACAGCGGGGAACGGAGACCCACTTTATTTCGACCGACTTCGAAAAGGGGGACCAGTTGCTTACCGCA
>JAGXLJ010000204.1 GCA_018334775.1 Halodesulfurarchaeum sp. | reverse complement strand
TCCTGAGGAGTTTCACGAAAAGGCCGATCCGTCTGAAATCGGCGTGGTGCGCACAGAGAACGAGGACCTTCGCTCACTCAGGGAACTTCTCACCTACGGCCTGAAGGGGATTGCTTCCTACGCCGATCATGCCTACGTCTTAGGCGAGAAGAAAGACGAGGTCTTCGCGTTCGTCCAGCGTGGCCTGGCCGCGACTGTGGACGATCGGTACGGAGTCGAGGAGCTGACCGAGCTGGTCCTGGAGGCGGGCGAGGTCGGCGTGGAGGTCATGCAGATTCTCGATACGGCCCACACCGACACCTACGGCCACCCCGAACCGACGGAGGTGGACATCGGCGTGGGTGATGGGCCGGGTATCCTGATCAGCGGCCACGACATGAAAGACATGGAGGAGCTTCTGGAGCAGACTGAGGGTGAGGGTGTGGACGTGTACACGCACGGGGAGATGCTCCCGGCAAACTCCTATCCGGCGTTTAAGGAGTACGATCACTTCGTGGGCAATTACGGTAATGCCTGGTGGGAACAACACCGCGAGTTCGAGGCGTTCAACGGCCCGGTCCTTCTGACGACGAATTGTCTCATGCCACCGACGGACTCCTATGCCGAGCGCGTGTACACTACGGGCGTCGTCGGGTTCCCGGAGGTTCCCCACATCGACGGTCGAGAAGACGGGAAACCGAAGGATTTCTCACCACTTATCGAGGCCGCGCAAGACACCGAGCCGCCCCAGCAACTCGAATCCGGGACGATTCCGGGCGGCTTCGCGCACAAGTCAGTCCTCGACCGGGCCGACGAGATTATCGAGGGCATCCAGGCCGGGGACATCCGTGGCTTTGTGGTTATGGGCGGCTGTGACGGTCGTCAGGCGGAGCGCGAGTATTACACCGACCTGGCTACGGAACTCCCCGAGGACGTGCTCATCCTCACCGCCGGATGTGCCAAGTACCGGTACAACAAACTGGATATGGGCTCCATCAACGGCATCCCGCGAGTGCTCGACGCCGGCCAGTGCAACGACTCGTACTCGCTCATCCGAATCGCGAGCGCGTTACAGGACGCGTTGGACGTCGAAGATATCAACGACCTACCGATCGCCTTCGACATCGCCTGGTACGAGCAGAAGGCAGTTACTGTGCTGTTGGCACTGTTAAGCCAGGGTGTCGAGGACATTCGACTCGGTCCCACGCTGCCTACCTTCCTCTCGGAGGGTGTGACCGACCTCCTGGTCGAGGAGTTCGGTATCAACCCGATCGACACTGTCGAATCCGACTTACAGGACCTTCTCACATCGATAGGCAGGAAGACGACTCCGACGGCAATGTCCGACTAGAATAAGGGGCGGTAATACGTTCTCTCCAATGAGAGTTATTGATTGTGATTGTAATGTAAAAATCAAAACACCGATATGAAGAAATCAACCGGTGTCGATACAGATATTAGCGACGGTAAGTGCCATGAACACCTTGCATGTTCTGACTGTCAAACCGGCGAATGTCCACTGAACCAACTGCAGAAAGAAACAGAGAAGACCGAACTCCGATACGAAGATGGTGAAGTTATAATCAAAGAAGTTACTGGGGAACTTCCAAACGGCGAAACGAAACACTTCTCGATGGTTGCGGAACCGATTGCTGACGAATCAGGAGAGGTTGCGGAGATGGTTCAGAGTTTGATAGGTATGACAAAACTCAAATAGCCGTAGGATTTCCCATCGAGATCTCCGTTCCAAAGTCGAAAATTACAAAATCATTTTGGCGGGCCATGGCAGAGTTACTGAGTTATGCGGCCTTGAACGAGGTCGAATTTGCCAATCATCCAGGGAATCAACAAACAGGGCCGACTATTTGCAAGAGAACTACAAAGAACCACCACGGTGTGACCGAGTAGGTGGGACTGTTCATCTGGCTGCTTGACTCGATAAAAATATGTACTGACACTGTTATCGACGGAACCGGCGGTTGATTCTTGGCCCAAGGAATCGGAGCGCAGTTCCGGTACCCAGGACTACTCGGTTCCAAAGTATTACGAAAAGCCGAAAAAGTGTTATTTTATCCCAATCACGGATACATACGGAATGTACTATCGGCGAATGGTACTGCGGGCAATCGGAGCGGGGGCAATAACCGGAGTTACGGGCTGTTCGGCGGTCGGATTGCAGGGGACCGCGATGAATGACGGACCGCGAACTGTCACCGACGAGGCTGGTCGCGAAATCTCGCTACCAGGAGCAGTCGAGCGCGCCGTCGCGGTTGGGCCAGGTGCGCTCCGGCAGGTTGCCTATCTTGGTGCGACCGGCCGCATCGTCGGGATCGAGGACGGTGAAAGTGAGTGGCTGCAGAAGGTACCGTACAATCAGGCCACCCCCGGACTTCGCGAAAAGCCAGTGATTGGCTCGGCAGGACCAAACGCCGGCGGCAACGGCGAGGAGATACTATCAGTCGATCCGGACGTGATCTTTTTCTACGGCGATCCGTCCCGGGCCGAGGCGCTCCAAAAGCAAACGGAGACGCCAGTCGTGGTCCTGGGAATTACGGATTTTGGTGGCGCGGAAAAACGGCAGCAACTCTACGAAACCTGGCGGTTAGTCGGTGGAATCCTCGGCATGGAGAACCGGGCGGCGGAACTGGAGATCTTCGTGGAGGAGACGATCGAGGATTTGGGCGATCGAACCGCCGATCTGCCCGAAGCTGAACGAGCCACTGCCTACGCTGGCGCGATTAGCTACAAAGGTGCCCATGGGATCGCCACAACCCGGCGGCAGTTCCCGCCATTCGCGTTTACAAACGTCGAGAACGTCGCGAGTGTGCTGGAAACCGACGCGGCGTCGGTCCAAATCAGCGAAGAGAAACTACTCACCTGGGATCCCCGCGCGATCTTCGTCGATTCGAACAATCTCGATCGGGCCCACGAAGACCTGTCGAACAACGACGCGTTCGACCGCCTCACAGCCGTCGAAAACGGCGCGGTCTACACACTGCTCCCGCACGCGAGTTACCACCACAACTACGGATCTATCCTGGCCAATGCCTACTTCGTCGGGTCGACACTATACCCCGACCGATTCGACGATGTCGATCTCGAATCGAAAGTGAACTCGATCTTCGAACGGATGCTCGGCGCACCGCTGTACGACGAACTGATTCAGGCGTACGACCCATACCGAAAACTTGAGGTTTAAAAATGGCTACCGAGACGGTCCTGCAACAGCGCGAGCAAACGACCCGGCGGACCTATGCGATCGCGACCGGATGGCTTCTCTTGCTTGTGGCTGTCTCCGTAATCGCTGTGGGTATTGGATCGGTCACGGTCCCAGTCTCAGATGTCCTCGCAGCGCTAGTAGGAGGGGCCAGCCAGACCCAACGGGCAATCGTTTGGAACCTTCGACTCCCACGGGTACTTGGCGCGGCCGTCGCCGGTGCAGGATTGGCGGTCGCTGGCGCAGCAATGCAGACCGTTCTCCGCAATCCGTTGGGTGCGCCCTACACACTCGGGATATCACAGGCGGCGGCGTTTGGCGCGGCCATCGCCATCGTCGTCTTCGGCGTCGGCAACGCCGGTATGGCCAACTTCGGGGCCCTCGGCCCGTATGTTACGACAGTTACGGCCTT
>JAGXLJ010000203.1 GCA_018334775.1 Halodesulfurarchaeum sp. | reverse complement strand
CCTCATGTCCGAGCGGAATCACCTCGTCGTCCTTTATCGTGGCCGGGATTGCATAGGTGAAATCAGGCTTGGGAACACCGACGTCTACTGGACAAACGCCTTGGACCCTCGGCAACTGCGATTTGCCAGTGAAAAACGGGCGCAATAGGAAGGCCGTGATCGTATAGGCGGCAAATGGTTTTCCCGGAATCGCGAACGCGGCAGCCGAATCCAAGCTCGCAATCCCGAGGGACTTGCCAGGGCGAAATTGGACCCCGTGAAATCGGACCTCTCCCTGGTTTTCGAGCGCATTGAGCACGTAATCCTTCACTCCGCGACTCGTACCCCCCGTGGTTACAATCACGTCATAGGCTGCCTCTAGCGCTCCAATCGTGTCTTCGACAACTTGGGGGTCGTCCCGAACCGCTCCCTCGTAGGTGGTTTCCGCTCCCCACGACCTGAATAGTTCGAGCAGCATATTTGAATCGCGGTCCATCGAAGGATCCTCGTGGATCTCGGTCCCTGTAGCAAGGACGCCGACCGCTAAGGGGCGGTAGACAGGAATGGCATCAAAACCGAGGTCATCGAGAAGGACAGCGTCCCGAGCAGCGAGTCGGTCCCCCTGCTCGTATATTCGATCACCTTTGGTAACGTTGCTCCCCTGTCGGTACGTGTATTCGCCAAGTTCGACATCGGGACCGTGTAGCTTGCCGTCCTGGAGAACTGCATCTTCGGAGGGAATGACCGCATTCGTCGTTTCGGGAAGTGGACCGCCGGTGGTAATTCGGACCGCTTTCTTTGCCGGGACGGACCGTTGCTCGTCCTCCGGAAAGACGTCTTCACCCACCGCCATTGGATAGTCCGCCGTCGAGTCGACGGCGTATCCGTCCATCATCGATCGGTCATAAGCCGGTCGGTCAGCGGTCGCAATGACCTCTTCAGCGACAGTCCGATGTTTGATGCCCGCTCCAGGTTTCACTCGTTCGACATCGAGAGTGGGAACCAATTCGTCACGGAGCGCTTCGATTTGCTCGATTGCTGCCGCCCTCGTTACGGAGGTCTGATACCCGCCAGCCATACTTCTACCAAATCAGGCAGCCGTCAAACACCTTTTCCCCGGGAGGCACGAGACGGCAAATTTAGGTCCCGGGGGAAGCAAGCAATTTCCATGGGAATGGAGCATGTCGAAGCATATCGGTGCATCGAGTGCGGCGAGGAATACGAGCCAGACGGAATTATGTACACGTGTCCAAACCACGATAACCCAATGGATGGTCTCCTCGACGTGGTCTACGACTACGACGCCATCGCTGAGGACTTCGACGGCAAAGCAGACGGCGACATTCCGGACCTCTGGAAGTACCGGCCGTTCCTCCCGATCGCAGAGGACGCTGAACCCGTAACCCTGGGCGAGGGTGGCACCGACCTGATCGAGGCCCCGCAATTGAGTGAGGAACTGGGCGTCGAAATCAGCGTGAAAGACGACAGTCGCAATCCAACGGCAAGCTTCAAGGACCGTGCGACAACTGTCTCGGTGACGAAGGCCAAACACCACGACCACGACGTCGTGACCTGTGCATCGACAGGCAACGCCGCAGCCTCACTGGCCGGATATGCCGCCCGTGGGGGCCTAAAGGCCCGTATCTTCGTGCCCGAATCAGCGCCGGAGGGCAAACTCGCTCAGCCGCTCGTGTACGGCGCCGACGTGATTCAGGTCGAAGGAACGTACCCCGAAGCTGGCCAACTCAGCTTGGAAGTCACGGAGAAGTACGGCTGGTACAACCGCAACGCGGCGTTCAACCCGTTTCAGGTCGAGGGCAAGCGAACTGCCGGCCTCGAAATCGCCGAACAGACCCAGGGCGACGTTCCGGACTGGGTTGTCGTCTCGGTCGGTGACGGCTGCACTATCGCCGGCGTCTGGAAGGGGCTCAAGGAGTTCGAAAAACTCGGCTACATCAACGAGACCCCGAAGATGCTCGGCGTCCAGGCAGAGGGCGCTCCGGTCATCCATGAAGGTTTCCACGGCGAGGAGAGCCTCGACGAGAAGGCAAAAACTCTCGCCGACAGTATCGCGGTCGCGGCACCGGCCAACCTGAAAAAGGCCGTCAACGCGATGGAAGAAAGTGACGGCAATTCGGTGGCCGTCTCGGACGAGGAGATTCTAAAGGGCGAGCTCAAGCTCGGGAGCAGCGAGGGGCTTTTCGTCGAGCCGGCAGCCGCTGCGGTTGTGGCGGGCGTGGAGAAGGCCATCGAGAAAGACGTCATTGAAAAGGGGGAGTCCGCAGTGGTCGTCTCCAGTGGCTACGGTCTCAAAGATCTCGAGAACGCGAAAAAGGCAGGTCGGGACCCGTACTCCCTGCCGCCGGAAATCGAAGAGATCGACGCGGTCTTCGGAGAATAGCGACGGACTGAGTGGGTTTTGATTCCTCGCACTGTATTGGTGACCCGCAAGGGTATTTTCGTTCAAAGCGGTCCAATTTGGCCAGATGGCACTGGCTCTTTTGTTCCTGAATACTGAAATCGAGGAATCAGTCCGTCCGAAACCGTAGGGGGAAGATAACTCCGTTACTCGATCATCAGCCAGCTGTCCTGGTGCTTGTCCAGAAGCTCCTCTGACCGCTCGTCAATCGGGTGTTCGCGGTCCGGAACGTCGACTTCGTAATCCTCCTCGAACAGCCGGGTAGAGAAGTATCGTTCGCCAACGTCGCAGACCACTGTGACGACCGAATCAACTTCGTCTCGCTGTTCGAGGACCTTCTTCGCTCCTGCCAGGTTGGCCCCGCTGGAGATGCCGGCAAAGATACCTTCGTTCTTCGGGTACCAGTCGGCCATTTCGAGGGCTTCCTCACTTTCGACGCGAACAACACCCTCGAACAGGGCCGGGTCGAGGTTCTTTGGGATGAAGCCATCGCCGATTCCTTCAATCTCGTGAGCCCCCCATTCGCCTTCAGCAAGCAGCGGAGCCTCGTACGGCTCAAGCGGGTAAATCTCCGTGGCATCCTCGCCGTATTCCTCGACGATGTGCTTGGCGATGCCAGTGATCGTCCCACCGGTGCCCTGGCCGTGAACGACTGCATCCGGCGCGCCACCGAGCTGGTCGGTGATCTCCGGGCCCGTGGTCTTCTTGTGGGCAGCGATGTTGTCCTCGTTCGAGAACTGATCAGGGAACCAGTACTTGTCGGGGTTCTCCTCGATCATCTCTTCGGCCTTGTCCTGCGCGAGGTCGACGTCTGACTCGGCGCCCGGCGTCTCGATAAGATTGCCACCGTAGACACGGATCAGCTTCTTGCGCTCCTCGCTCATGCCCTCGGGCATGACGATGTTGACGTCATAGCCCAGGCGAGTGCCGACGAACGTGCAGGCGATGCCCGCATTGCCGGTGGAGGTCTCGAGGATTTCCTTGTCGTCGGTAAGGTCACCGCGCTTCTCTGCCTGCGTGATCATCTCGTAGTAAACCCGGTCCTTCAGGCTGTTGGAGGGGTTGAACGATTCCCACTTGGCGTAAATCGTCCCGTCGAGACCTTCACTGGCGGTGGTCAGTTCGACGAGCGGCGTGTTGCCGATAGTTTCGAAGACGTCGGACGCAGTACTGCTGTTACGGTCCCAGTTAGGAGCCATGATAATTTGTAATAGGGGGCTCTCC
>JAGXLJ010000202.1 GCA_018334775.1 Halodesulfurarchaeum sp. | reverse complement strand
TCGAGGGATTGGATGACGTCACCGTCGAGAACGTGGCTTTGCTCCGGGTTCAGTCTTCCAGTGCCAACGACGCCAACAGCGCTTCGAGCTGGATGCGTTCGTTGGCACCCTCGGTGATGCGGTAGTCGGCCTCGCCAACCCGATCGAGGATCCGCACGGCGGCCTCGTCGCCGACGTCGAACTCCCAGACCGACCGATGGATCTGATCGAGAACGTCCCCGCCGGCGATCCCCTGGTCGGTCAGCAGTCGGTCGAGTTCCGAGCGCGCGGCGGTGAAATCGCCGTCCAGCGCCTGCTCGACCATCGCGGTGATCTCCTCGGGTCGGGCAGTCGAGGTAATCTCGAAGACCGCGTCCTCGTCGACGACCTTACCCGTGACCGAGGCCGCCTGCAGGCCGTTGATCGCCTTGCGCATGTCCCCGCCGGCGACGTACACCAGCGCTTCCACGCCGTCCTCGGTCACCTCGATGTCCTCGGCCTCGGCGATCCGATGGACCTGCTCCTCGATCGCCTCGTCGCCCAGCGGCGAGAACCGGAAGACGGCACATCGCGACTGGATGGGGTCGATAATCTGGCTGGAGTAATTACACGAGAGGATGAACCGGACGTTGTCCGAGAACTGCTCCATCGTCCGGCGGAGCGCTGCCTGAGCCTCGGATGTGAGCGCGTCCGCCTCGTCAAGGAATATAATCCGGTACTCGTATCCACCGAAGGACGTGCGTGCGAAGCTCTTGACCCGATCCCGGACGACGTCGATCCCGCGCTGGTCCGAGGCGTTCAATTCGAGGAAGTTGTCCTGCCAGTCCTCGCCGTACAGTTCCTTGGCGATGGCCATGGCGGAAGTGGTGTTGTGCATCACCGTGGGCATCTTCCCAGCCACGTAATTGCGATGGTTCGGAACAGTGAGGTCGTAGACACGGGTCGATTCCGCAATGATCTCGACATCAACGACTTCGTCGAAGTACAGGTCTGCCGACGCGAGCGTGTCCAGAAGGGAGATGAGTTCGACAACTTTCGCCGACAGCATCCCTGATACGATGTCGTCTATCCGGGTCGCGACGGTCGCGAATCGGGGTAAGGATTTTATCGCATGATCACCGTTTGTCAGGAGGTTCTTGACATCAGTCCCTCGGAGATGCGTTCCATCAGCGATGGAGTTGTACTCGATAGAGAGCGAATCGATCACCTCTCGTAGCGAGTCTTTGACTTCCGTGACATCTGGTAGGTCAGACGTTTCGAGTTCGTCAAGCAACTGTAGCGTTCGGTCCGAGTATGGATTCCGGTCTCCAGAACCGTATTCTTCGAGGCGATAGGCGCTGATATCCGTCGATTCGGCTACAGCAGACACAGTCGGCTGTTCCGTCAGAGCAGTTCGCGATTCGGACCACTTGATTGGGACTGACGACACCTTTTGAATAGTCGGTTGTAAGGCTGTAAGCGTCCGTTTGGCTTGTTGGGCTGCTTCCAGACGATCCGATGCGGTTTCGACAACGTTGTCAAGTACGTCCCGATACTGTTCTCGGCCAGGTGTTTCGGGAGCCAACGCCTTCGGGACTAACGTCGATTTCGAGAGATTGAGTTCATCACACAGTTCGTCGACTGCCGTCTGGACCGGCATCGTGTCGTGGTTGGGATTCCCCGCCTTCGCCGCGTAGTGGGCCAATGTCTCACTCTTCTCGTCGATCGAGAAACCGATTTCCTCCGCAAACCGCTCAAGATGAGCCGCACCGGATAGTAACAGTGTGTCGTACTCACGTTCGGTTCCGGTCCCATTTGTGGCCCGTTTCCGTTCGGTTTTTCGTCGAGTCGGGATACCGAAACCAGCGAGAAGGTACGACAATAGTGTGATCAAGTCGCCGTCTTTTTGCGTCAGCTCAATAATACCGTTTTTCGAGATATAAGCTTCAGCGTCGAAAACGGCGCGCAAAAAATGGGCTCTCGTTTCGGTATCCATGCGGAGGAGACGGCTCCCAATCGCGTCTTGCGATCCCATCGCCGCTGCGAAGACATCGAAGCAAGATTCGAGAAACGCCGTGAGCGAGCGTGTATTGACACTGACGTACGGGACGTCGTTCTGCTTTCCACGCTTCGGTTCCAATCCGAACAGAGTCGAAACGTGAGATTCGAACCGATCGAGTAGCTGTTCGTTCGTGTTGTAGAACTTGATTCGGCCAGCCTCGATCCGTGCTTCGCTCACTGCGAGCCCGAGGAATTCGCCCAAATCAGGCGTCATCTCCCAAACGGGCTCGATCGGTGGAGACCGCTTCCCATTGGAAAGGGACACACGCTGGATTTGCTCGACGTGAGGCCGGAGTTCCGTTCGTGGAACGTCGAGTTGACGGAGATATGATAGCGAACAGATCGTGTTCTGGGTTTTGAGCGTCGAATCGTCGGTACGGCGACGCACTGCCGTTGCGTACTTCCGGGTGATGCCAGTCTCCGAGGCGATTCGTGCAGGCTCTCGGCCAGATCGCAACCCGCGGACGATTCGTTTTTTCTGCCCGACAAACTGCTCTTCGGGGGGGATGTCGTATCGGCGTGCAAACTCGTTCGAGACGTGGACGAGCGTCCGCTCTCCATCGAGTGCAGTGAGCCAGTCGAGCTCCAAGTTCGAATCGGGCAACGGCGCTCGAAGCGGGCGAACGATACGATCCCCCGGTTCAAGATCAGCAGCCTGACGCCACGATAACCCCTCTTTGTCGATTACGAGGTACCGGTGCTCCGGTGTCGTGGTGACTGACGTCCCATCCCTGCTCGTGACTTTGATACCTGTATCAATGTGGTCGCTGTAGACGTGAGATGGAGACGTATATTTGAATTCTCCAGTCTGAGTCAAGGACAGTACTTCGAGCGACTTTGATGCAGAATCAAACCCCTCAGTATCACCGACTATATCTTCAATTAGGTAAAGACCCTGACTCGTTTGAACGGGAGTTTCCCCAGTTACGCACTTCCCCGTTCCCGCCGGCCCTGAGAAGAGCATGTGACTCAGATCGTTTCGGTCGACGTAACTCTGCAACCGCTCCATGATGTCCTCGTGGCCGGCGACCTCCGAGAGGGTCTGGGGGCGGTACTTCTCGATCCAGACTTCCTCCCGACCCGCCCGCGACTCGGACTCGGCCTCGCTCATGGTCGGTGTGAAGCCCCGGTCGCTGATAAACCCCGCGAGGACGAGCGAAGCGAGTCCTCGGACTGAGTGAGCGGTGACGCAGGAACCGCGAGCCGTGTGGACGAACAAAAGGGATTCGCGATACCAGCGAGCGGTGAGAGCGATGAGTGATAGTGACTACTGTAAGTCCGTTCCGGGTCGACCGCACGAGAGCGTCCTGGCGAGTGACGCGAGCCAGGGCTCGGGAGACGTGTCTCCCGGCGTGCGGGCGCACCGGGAAATCGGTACAGTAGTCACTATGAGGCCATTGGACGGTCGTCGAACGAGAGGACGATCAATCTTCCGGGTTGCGACACACTCTTGTCTGCCCGCCCGAACCCGAGAACATGCGCGTGACCGTCGACGTGGTCGGCGAGGACACCCACGAGGTCGAAATCGACGAGGAGGGGACCTACGCCGATCTGCTGGGTCCGCTGGAATACAGCCAGCACGAGGTGTCGATCATGGTCGAGGGGCGACCCGTGCCC
>JAGXLJ010000201.1 GCA_018334775.1 Halodesulfurarchaeum sp. | reverse complement strand
GAGAAGGTCGACGGCGACGGCGGCCGGGACGACGCCGAACAGGATGATCGCCACCCAGTGATACACCGTCGGCACGTATGACTGGATCAGCGGTGAGTCGTTGTAGAATAAGACGCCGATCATCAGGGTGTTCGGCACCCCGAGAAAGAACTGGACGCGGGCGGCGTATGGCCGCAGGCCGCCGATCCACTGGGGCGGGGCCGTCGGCAGCACGTCGTCAGCCTGCCAGTCCCAGTTCATGGCTCGACACGCTCGAAGCGGGCGGTGATCTCGCCGCCGGTCGCGCGTTCGGACACCTCGACCGGCCACTGTGACCCGGCCAGCCGGGCCAGTGGGTTCAAACGCGACAGCGGCGGACGAAAGTACGGCTTGACCGACCGCTCGAGCAAGCGCAGCGACACGTCTTCGTCCCAGTGACGGATGCGGCGGTCACAGGAGATGATCTCGAACGTGTCGAACGTCCACCGGCGCTCGTGATCCGGGTCCGTCCGGGCGTCGATGCCGATGGGCGTCGTGAGTTCGAGCCAGCCACCGGGTCGCAGGCACCGGGTCGCCTCACGCAACACCGGCATCGGGTCGCGGACGTGTTCGATGACGTGAGACATGACGAGCCCGTCCAGCGCCTGGTCGTCGATCGGCCACGGCGCCGAGATGTCGAACTGGTGGTCGACAGCATCAAGATCGTGGATGTCGGCTGTCTCGCTCGCTCGCTCGTCGGGCTCGTTGCCACAGCCCACGTCGAGCACGCGCGTCATTCGGTCCCTCCGTCAGTGGCGGCGGACTGCGGAATTGGGCACTCGAACCCCCGCGCTGGAGTCTCGAGATCCACCTCCACGGCCGTCGTCTCGGTCGCCTCGTCGATGACGGCCTGCATCTCGCTCTCGAACCGGCCGATGCTCCAATTCGTGGCTGCGTACGTAGCGATCTCGGTCTCGGACCACGTCACGCCGTCGCGCTCGAACGCGCGGACGGTCTCGGCCAACTCCCCGCGCTCCCAGAGCAGCCCACACTCGCCGGGTTGCACTTGGAATCTCGTGAAGCCGTCTCGAACTCCGAGGACAGGCGTGCCGGCGGCCATCGCCTCGATCGGCACCATCCCAAAGTCCTCGTTCTGGGCCGGGAAGATGAGCGCACGCGCGCCCGCGTAGAGTTCGCGTTTGCGCTCCTCGCTCACGAATCCCGTGAAGCGGACGCTCTCGCCGGCCATCGCCTCGAGTCGCTCACGTTCCGAGCCCGTGCCGGCAATGACGAGCTCGGCGTCGAGCTCGTCGAACGCTGCAACGACTTGGTCCACACACTTCGCGCCTGCCAGTCGGCCGAGATACAGATAATAATCGTCGGTCTCGGCGGCCTCCGGCGAGAACTCGTGGGTGTCGACCGGCGGATGCACGACCTCGATCTGGCTCTCGTCGATGTTCCAGTACCGCTCGATCCGCCGGGCGACGAGCTCGGAGTTAGCGACCCACACGTCCGGCCGGTTCACGTTCGTCTCATACAGCACTCGCTGAGCGTTGTAGAACACCGTCGCCAGCCGGCCTGTGAGACTCTGGAAGTCGGTTTTCTCGTTGAAGAGGTCGTACATATACCGCGGAGTGCTGTGCGTGTAGGCGATCACGGTCTGGTCGTCGTCGGGCACCCACCAGAGCGGCTCGTTGCCACTCGTGATGATGGTGTCAAACTGAGAGAGCTGGTCGGCAGCGGCGGGCCAGCGAAGCATATACGCGGCCGTGCGGGTCAGGCCGCCTCGGTCGATCATCCACTGTTCAGGACGGGACAGCGGGATCTCCGTGATGTCGATCGCAGAGTTATCAGGTTCGTTCGTCAGGTTCCGACGGCCGACGAACATCGGGCAGTCGAGATACTCCGCGAGTCGTCGACAGAAGACCTCGCCGCCGCCACGGCAGTCGTAATCCTTGTGCGCGATCGCAATGGTGTCAGTCATGATTCTCCTGTGTGGTCGCAGTCGCGATCGTGCCACTCCCCCGGCCTCGAGGCTGGGATCACTGTCGCCGGCTCCGCTTGTTCGGCCGTTTTTGATGTCCAAACGCTCGTCTTCGGGACAAGTGGCACAGAGCGAGACGCACTGTTTGGCCGCTCTGCCCGGCCTCTTCCGTGTTTACGCCACTTACTGACCAGCTGAGAAAAGTTTGCTTGCCCATTATATACGGTAACGTTACCGGTAGCTATGCCGAACGAACGAACAAAGAGTGAACACTCAGTCATCGTCACTCAGAATCTCATTTACTGTTGATGGCACCAACTCAGTCAGTGCTGCTAATTCTCGTTGCGTGATGTCAAACTCATCATAGACCTCTTTCATCAGTCGGTTTCGCTGGTCGACCGGTAGTTCGGAGAAGTCTTTGACCACATCTTCAGGTTCCTGCTCACTCTCCTCGTCGACAACATCTCCAACCTGCTCTTTCAGCGTCTCGATGACGCGATAATCTGGATCGTCGTCAGCCAGCGGCTCCCACACGATGTCCTCGATGGCTGGCGTCCGCTCCTCGGTGCCGCCCATGCTCGGCAGGTCTTTTCGGTAGTGGTCGAACGAGACGGCTCTCGCGAATCCCTTCTGTGGGTTTTTCTCTTGGATCAAAACGAGCCGGTCGATCAGCTCCATCATCCGCGAGTCGATCCAGTCGGTCGACTGAGAAACGATGATAAGCGAGTGCTGGCGCTTCCGGTACTGGGCAGCGGCTCGCGACATCTGCACGACTGAGTTTGCCATCGCGCGCCGAGAGTCGACGCCATCCGAGTCGAGCGTCCCCTGAGCTTCGTCGAAGATGAGGGGATGTTCAACTGCTTTAAATATAGCACTAGCTAAAACTTTGTACTGACTAAGAGGATCTCCACCTTTCTGTACATATCTGTCTGCACCGAGATTTAAAGCCTGGATCGCCACCTCTTCCCTTCCTCTACCAGTAAACATTATGAATGGTATGTCTATTTCTTCGTCTCTTACTTTTTTCAAAAAATCCAGTCCATTCGTACCTGGCATCTGGTAATCAGAAACTACGATATCATAATTTTCATTCTTTAATATCTTTATACCCCTCTGAGCTGAAGATACAGCTTTTATATTGAAATCATCATTCTCTTCTTTGAGATAATATTTAGACTGTTCAAGAATGAATTCTTCATCATCTACGATGAGAATATCCATGTTATTTCTCCATTAATGAGTCTAAAAACTATATTTGTTTAATGTTATTAATAAATTCTCACCGATTACCTAAAAATATGAATTTATCAATATTGTACGGAGTGACATCCTCACCTTCCTGAAGTAAGGTGCTTCCGGTAAATTCGACAGAATTCTTCTAGAATTCTATCTTTTTCTGGAATTTATCAAATTCCAGACAAAGCTACTGAGGTTGCATTCCGCTCGTTGACTTCATGAGTGAGTAGAACTCACTCAGAGCGGTCAGGTCATCGCTTCCAGCTCCGGGACTTGCCACGAAGCCCCCTGCATTAGAAAGCGGCTTCAAGAGCTTTCCTAATGCCCGTTTGCCTATATTGTGCGCTCCGTTCTTGTCGGAGTGAATTTCCAGACCGCAGTTATCGCACTTGAATAGGCCTTTGTTGCGGTCACCTGTGTTGTGACATCTTGAGCACAACTTCGATGTGTACGCTTCCTCTACCT
>JAGXLJ010000200.1 GCA_018334775.1 Halodesulfurarchaeum sp. | reverse complement strand
TATGCCCGCGTCCCACTAAAGAGGGATATGCCGCCGAAGAAGGAATTCAAGTGCACGAACGACGCTTGTGAGCTGGACATGTTCGAAGCTCACTATACCTACGATATGCCCGAGGATACGAGCATCGAAGACTTCGCCTGTCCGTACTGTGGTAAAACGGAGACGCTGGAGGAGATCAAGGTATGAGATCCGACCCGCGAGCCCTTGGTGACCTGACCCGAGCGGTCCCCGAGATCGTTCTCGAACGACTCGGACGCGTTACCAGCCGGGTCCAGGAGGAATCACCGCTCCCGGCCGACGTTCTGGAAAGTGATGAGGAATACCGAGTGGTGCTCGACGCGCCAGGTGCGACCGCCAGTGACGTGCAGGTGCAGGTCGTCGACGGCGAGTTGGAAGTCCGTATCGACCGGTTCCGTCCATTCAACGAGGGATTCGAGATGGTCTTCCCAGGTCGAGGCCTGGAACTCGACGGCTCAGTCTCGCTCCCGTCTAATGCGATCCGGCCGGACAGCGCCTCCGCGACGCTGACTGACTATGGAACACTGGTGGTAACAATCCCGAAAACGGAGACAAACGACGCTGCGAACGATACCGCGGCTGTCTGAGCCCCTCCCTGGCGCGTTTTCTACTGTAAGCTGCCCGAATTAGTCACTGATCCGGTCACCGAGGGGCCGGTCTGGTGGGTCCGGAACGGTCCACTCTGTCCCAAGTGTGAGCAACTGGACCAGCATCCGGGCAGTCGCACCCCAAACCGTGTATCCATTGACGATGAAATGGTGGCAGGGTACAGTGCCATACTCCGGATGCATCCGGCCTTCATAAGCATGGTTTTCGGGTGTCGTGAACGCCTCCAACGGGAGTGAAACCACGTCAGCGACCTCCTCATCCGTGGGGCGATAGGCACGGTCTGGGACCCGTGCGACGAACGGCGACACAGTATATCCGGACACAGTCTCTACGTCGTCTAAGCGACCGATCTGGGCGATTTCCGCTGCCCGGAGTCCGATCTCTTCGTTGGATTCGCGGACAGCCGTTTCGCGTCGGTCACCATCTCTCGGTTCGTATCTGCCGCCCGGGAAGCCCATTTGGCCCGGGTGTTCTTCGAGTGTGTCTGAGCGCCGGATGAAAACAATATGTGACGCCGAATCCCCCTCGACAAGCGGGACCAGCACCGCAGCTTTACGGGCTGGGTTCGCCACGAGCGTTGGCTCCCGATCGGCGAGGGAGCCCAGTTCCATACCTGACATTCGCATGGAGTGACTTAGCTGTCCTGCTCCGCCGTGATAGCTTGGAGTCGGTCCCGCACGTCCGAGAGGTCGCTTCCCGCCCAGGCCTCGGCGTCGTAGGTCACGTCGATGAGTTCGTTGGCCCGGTCCTGGTCCCCGACCCGTGATGCAGCCGCCGCAAGTTTCTTTCGAATTCCCGTTTCGATCCTGTCCTCCGGGATCTCCACAG
Source organism: Halodesulfurarchaeum sp. (assembly GCA_018334775.1). Classification (GTDB taxonomy): domain Archaea; phylum Halobacteriota; class Halobacteria; order Halobacteriales; family Halobacteriaceae; genus Halodesulfurarchaeum. Next base: position 2,191 of record JAGXLJ010000200.1, on the reverse strand, counting down.
GATCCACGTCAAGAACGTGTGGCAGATCTGTCGCCATCTCTGGGACCGTCGGAAAGGCCCGCGGACCAGGGACGACGTACTCCCCGTCGTCCAGTTCGACCGACAGCAGTGTAAACTCGGCGTGGGCATCGTCGATCCAGGAGTCGATCGTTTCCGCTTCGAGGTCCGCGCCGGCCCGAAACGCCGCCTCGTGGATCGCTGACTGGAGGGCCGGCTCTTTGAGTCCGCCGAACTGGTCCACAATGCCGGCAAGTTCGTCACCCGACAGCTCCATATCCCCACTCGTGTCCCGGGCGTTATGATTTTGTTCGTTCTGGCAGCCGATTTGTGGAATACAAGCCGAGGAGAACCAGGAAGATCACCAGCAGAACGATCGAAAACCCCTGGTACACACGATCGAAAGCGAAGCCATACTCCACAAGGGACCCAACCACGAGACTCGCACCCGCTTGAATCACCATCATTGTGGCGCTGTAGGCCGAATAGGCACTCGATCGGTCTGCATCGGGTAACGACGCCAGAAGGTATGTATCGTTGACATCCTCCCCGCGCTACAGCGGCATGACGAGACGCGTACGCGTCTCGTTGCACCCGAAAACGCTTCGCGTTTTCGAGGACGAGGATTCCCCAGCGTTGGGATTTCAAGGTTTGCAACCAACCTGCTCCCTCGGTGCGAAACGCCCCGAGGTTTGGTTGAACAGGGAGGCGACTGGCCGTGCCAAACGACCGTTACTCATATCCCCAGTTGGGGGACTCTGAGTTATCTTTCTCCGAATGTTCTCTGCGCCGTTAACATCCGCGTTCATCGTCGCACCACACGAATCGCAGACGTACAGGCCACGCTTCACGCGATTCGCCTCACGCTTTCGACCACAGCACGAACACGTTTTGCTCGTGTCACGCTCGCTCTTCCGATCAACGAGGATTCCGTGTTCCTCTGCTTTGTATTCGAGCAAGTTCGTGAAGCGGTCGAACTCCCACCCGTGAAGTTTCTTGTTTCCGCTTCGGCCCCAATTCCGAGACTCGCCGTTCCCATCTTCCCGAATCTTGCTCAGGTCACCGATGGCGATACGACCAACCTTGTGGTCGATGCACTGTTCGACGATGTGCCTAGCAAGAGCGTGTAGGAAGTGGTCTTTTCGACGAGACAACTTCTGCCGGGCGCGAACCGCACGACGGGACGGGCCGTTCTCGCCCTCGGTATCGTACTCGTCGCGGGTGAAGTAGTGCTTGTCCTGCTTCAGCACGTTCCCCGGATACAACTCGGCGTCACCGTCATTGTACGCGATGGCGAGGTAGTTGCTGATGCCCAGGTCAATGCCTGCGGTGGTGTCGCCGGGCGCGTCCTCGACGGGTATCTGGACCTTGCAGACGAGGTGGAGTTCCCAGCGGTCGCCGTTCCACACGGCTCTGACTTGCTGGATGTTTTCCACGGTCACGTCCGGTCGTGTCTCATACTCTGCGAGGATGAAGTCTGAGCGGTGGTTCTTCAGGTTGAAGCCTTTGCTCAAACGGAGTTTGTTGTGCTTGGAGTCGTGCTTGATACCGTTCTGCTTCCACGTCACGGTGGAGCGTGGGTGGTTGTCGCCTCGCTTGCGGTATCCGGGTGGATTCGCGTCGCTATCGCCGTTCTTGCGCTTTTTGAACCAGCCGTTGAACGACTCAGCGAGTTCTTCGAGAACGCGCTGACTTGACTGAGAATGCAGGTCACTGTATCGTTCGTGGTCTTTTAATTCGCGCTTGAGGTCGGCTTCCGACGGAATCTCTCCGGTCTCATCCCACACTTGCTGGGTGTGGTAACGGGCGACGTTCCACAGTTTCGATGCTGAGTGACCACACTCGTCGAGATCGTCACTCACTTGGGAGTGGTTGACGATTTTCGTTCGATAGGTGCGGGTCGTCTCCAGCATCGAACTGTGTCCATAAGGATTTATAGAAGGTTTTGTGTTAAAAATGGTGATTGAGAGTGGGAAATCCAGCAATGCAGTTGTCGGTCGTTAGTGTCTTCCAGTGACGGCGCGTATCCCCGCCCTGAAGGGCGAGGTTTTGCGCCTGCTTAACTCATAAGGAAAGCCCCCACGCCAATGTGCCAGATGGTTTGGGCGAGTGCGGTGAACATTGCTGCTCCGGCTAGTAGCAGTCCGGTTCCGAAGATGACTCGCTGGCGAGTGAACCGGGTGAGGAGATACCC
>JAGXLJ010000199.1 GCA_018334775.1 Halodesulfurarchaeum sp. | reverse complement strand
CGCATATCTGAACGTTTCGTTCTGGACGATCACCATCGGGTCCAGTGCGGCTTCGAGAATGACTTTTGCCCTGGCCTCCGGATCGGTGATGGACCGTTGGGTGTGATGGGTTCCGATCGACTGTGCGATCAGTGTTCCGAGCTCCGACCAGTGGTCCTGAAAGTGCTCTTTGATGAGATACTCCGTGACCCGTGCCGTGATCGCCTTGCTGGCGACCCGTTCGTTCCCTTCGCTTGTGAACAGGATGAAGGGAAAATCGGGAAACTGGACTCGAACTGCCTGGAGGAATGCGATCCCGTCGATATCGGGCAAATCGTAGTCACTGACGATACAAGCAAGGTCGGGCCGAGTGGCAAGCGCTTCAAGACCGCCGGTGACCGTTGAACGCGTCAGGACGGTCATTCCGGTCACCGCTTCGATTTTTTGGGCGAACTGCTCGGCCTGGCTAGGGTCGGCACTTACGTAGACAAGGGAGCCATCGTCCTGATTGCTGCCTGCAGTTCCCATTACCGGGTTAAATGAGGGGTGGCAGACTTGTAAGTCTGTATCACGTTTTCCCCGCGCTCTGGCGGTGTCACGATGTCGAGGTTTACCCGTCAGATCAATTCGCGACTGGCAGTTCTATCGTGACTCGGGTCCCGCCGGCTGCCGGCTCCAAGACGGTTATCTGGCCGTCCGACCGGCGGACGACGAGATTGACCAACCACAACCCGAGCCCGCTCCCGTGATAGAGTGGCGTGATTTCGTCCTGGCCCGTCAGGACGTTTCGCTCCATTTTCGGGAGACCTGGCCCGTCGTTCTTCTCTGGAGAGTGCTTCTGTGGCCGTGTCCGAGCCAGTAACTGGGGTGACTGTGAGCCCCCGGTTTCGACCGCTACCTTGTCGGCGACCGCTATTGCGGTGGTCGGGTTAGATCCGATGTACAGGACCCCAATTTTCTCGCCTCGATTCATCTGTCTTGGAGCGACAGAGGGACGACGCTCATAAACGCATGCTGATACCCCATTCGTTTGATTCGTGGAGTCACAGTGTGAAAACGTCCCCATCGACCCCGAGTTTCGGGCCGAACGCCTCGTCGGCAGGATAGCGATGCGAGAGGTGAACGAGTTTGACCTGCTCGGCATCGAGTTCCTCGGCCATCTCCAGGGCGCCTTCCCGGGTCATGTGTTTGGTCCCGAAGGAGCGGGGCACTCCGTCTGCGTTCTTGTGTCGCCCGCCCAGAGGATGTTTCTCGCACATCGCCGCCGGCACGATCGCTTCGGCGAGCAGGAGATCAGCCCCCCGCAACACTGCCCTGGATCGCTCGGGAATCGCGAAACTCGTGTCCCCGGTAAGGGCGAGGATGGCGTTCTCCCCCTCGATTCGAAGCCCATAGCTCACAAGGGGCGGATGTTCGACCGGGACGAGGGTGACCGAAAACCCGGCCGCTTCGAATCGATCGAACGGGGTCTCTGGATGCACCGTTAGCTGGTCGAGATAGCCATACCGACTGGAGACGGTTCCGGCGACGGATTGTCGCGTTTCCGGATCTGTTTCGTTGGCCGCATGGACCGGGAGTTCCTGCAGGAGGCGGTAGACGTTCCCCAACCCGTCGAGGTGATCGAAGTGAACGTGGCTAATCACCGCCTCGTCGGGCAACGGCACGCTCGTCTCGAGAAACTGGGCACGGAAATCCGGACTCGCATCGATCAAGAGACTCTCGCCGGTTCGCTCGTTTTCCACGTGCACAGAGAACCGCGAGCGCTCCTGCCCGGTTTCCCTGGATCGGGTGCAGGTCGGACAGTCACACCGCGGGACAGGGGTCCCAGTCGTGTCTCCCGTCCCCAGGAGAGTCACTCGCATCTATGGGGTCGGGGCGTGGTCGTGATCGTGTTCGTGTTCGCCTTCGCCTTCCAGCGCCTCCTCGATAGTTTCGAGGTTGCGCATGTGATCCCGCTCTTCGAAGTCCTCGACTGCGTCGAGAAGGTCTTCCTGTGTCAGGGTGGTTCGGTCGGACACGAGCGCGGAAAGCACTGCTTCCCTGAGGACTAATCGAAGATCGCTGCCGGTCAAACCGCTCGTTTCGGCGGCGATCTCGTCCGGATCGAAGTCCTCGATTTCGATGTCCGAGACGACGAGATCGAGGATGCCCTTTCGCATCGTTTCGTCCGGCCGGGGGAAGTGCAGGATCTCGTCGAACCGTCGCCACGCGGCCGTATCGAGTTCGTCCGGGTGGTTGGTCGCGCCGATCAGGAGGACGTCGTCACGAATCAGGCTCACTTCGTCGATCGACTTGAGCAGTGTGTTCACCGCCCGTTTGATCGCGGCGTGTTCGTCACTGGTCCGTGTTTTTGCCACGAAGTCGAACTCGTCGATGAAGAGAATACAGGGTGAGAGTCGCTTTGCGACCTCGAAGACCTTCTCGACGTTCTTGGCCGTCTCGCCGAGGTACTGGCTCGTGATCATCGAGAGTTTGACCTCCACGAACGGCAGATCGAGTTGGTGGGCCAGCCCCCGTGCGACGGAGGTCTTGCCCGTCCCCGGCGGCCCGACGAAGAGCAATTTCCCGATCTCTCGAAGTCCGATCTCAGCGAGATAGTCCCGGTGTTCGATCGCCTTGGCCACTTTGCGAACTTCGGTGGACTGGTCCTGGGTGAGCACGAGCTGGTCGAGCGTGATTTCGATCTCCGCCGGGGCCCGCACCTCCACGAGGTCGAGCATTTCCTCGTCGTCCTCGTCGAAGTAGGAGTCAAGTTGGGACTCGATATACTGGGGGTCGGCGTGCACCGGTCGGTTCTCGTCCCGGGCCTGTTCGTAATCCAGAGCCAGGTCCGCATGGTCCTGGTACTCGTAGGCCAGGGTCGGGTTGTTCTGGAACCGCACGCGATCTGCGCGCTCCAGGTACCAGTCCTCGAGCATCTCCTCATCAGTCACGGAGATCGTGCCGGAGAAGGTGTCACGGTCGGTGAACATCAACCCGGAAATCTCGGCCCAGGGGTCATCGACGCCTACCGCCTCCGCGAGGGCGTCTTCGTCAGGTTTCGGGGGGCGACTGACCCCGTCCCCGGTCCAAAGAGCCGTTCGGATTGCCGGGGGGAGGTCGTTCTCGTCGAGTTCCGCGTTCCGGTCATAACAGACTCCAGTGAGCAGAACTTCGACGACATCAAGTTGCCGGTTTTCCATCTTACAGAACTACCCGACCCCCACAGAAAAGGTCGTCGACCCTATTCCCGGATGTAGAACACGACCGGTCGGCTGTGCAGATATCCCTGGTGTGTGACCTCCCGGTAGTTATCGAGTTTGTGACGGATGTCGGAGGCGTCCGCCTGGATTGTGATGACCACGGGGGCGTCCATCTGTTCGACGTCATCTGCATCGAGGGTGCTTCCGACTCTGGCGTCGTACTGTTCGAGATACCACGGGAGGGGCAACCGATCGAACCAGCCACCGTACCCCCCACTGTCGATGTCCAGTGTGGCTGGTTCCTCGAGTTCGCCTTCGGTGTAGAACTCTTCCCCGTAGAACAACACATCGATGCCCTCCTGTTCCCCTGAGGCCCTCTCGATTTCGGCGAGAGTTGGTTTCATGTCTCCGGCGGGTTGGGCGTACTGAACGACTGGATTTCGGTCATCAGCCGGATAGACGGCGTTGACCGCGACGCCGCCCCCCACGGTCACAAGGCCAGCCC
>JAGXLJ010000198.1 GCA_018334775.1 Halodesulfurarchaeum sp. | reverse complement strand
GAGAGAAATCATCTATGGGGTGTTTACGACCGACTTTTTTGAAGCGGTCCCTCTCGCAAGGCAGGCTCTCCTCGGGTTTGCAGCGGTGAGCATCGTGGCCGGGGCCGTCCTTGCGGTCATCCAAACGGATCTCAAACGGATGCTCGCCTACTCTTCAGTATCCCATTTCGGTCTCGTGGTCTCCGGTCTCGCGATCGCGAACGAAACGGCGGTTACGGGTGGGCTCATCCATCTAGTCGGACACGGTATCATGAAAGGCGGGCTCTTCCTCGCAGTCGGGATCTTCGCCACCGTGGCGGGCACCCGGAGAGTCGATGAACTTGCTGGCTTGGGTCGGCGACTCCCGCTTACCAGTGGAGTGTTCGCCATTCTGGCATTCAGCATGGTTGGAGTGCCACCGGCGATTGGCTTCCCTGGGAAATGGAACATCGTGGTTGGAGCAATCGAAGGTGGCGAGTGGGTCATTGCCGTCGTTGTCGTGGCAAGTACCCTTCTCACCCTCGGCTACTTCGGTCGTGTCGTCGAACAGTTGTACTTCGCCGAGGCCCAGCCACTCGAAAACGGTGAGGCGATAAAGGTTACCGACGGGAGTGGAATCGACCCTTCGGCGGTGAAGCTTGCTGTTGTCGTCGTCGCCGCAGTGATGGCTGTTGGTCTTGGTCTCGGGGTTTCGGAACTCGTCTCGGCATACGAACCGGTCTTGGAGGTGTACTTCTAATGAGCACAGTATCCTCGGTACTCCCGCTGGCTGCGGTTGGAACACCAATTGTCGGCATTGTTGCAATTATCGCCTCGCATCGGTATCCCGATGTTCGGGAAGGGGCCACGATTCTTACGGCTGTTACGACGCTTGCCTTCGTGGCGAGCATGGTGCCAACCGCGCTCGCTGGAAACGTTCCGACAGCGGATCTGGGACCGTTTGTTCCGGGCGTGCAATTCGTCCTTCGCGCTGATCCCCTCGGAATGATTTTCGGATTGCTGGCCAGTTTCCTTTGGCTGGTGACGAGTTTCTACAGCATCGGATACATGCGTGGCCTTGACGAACACGCCCAGACGCGCTATTACGCGGCGTTTGCAGGAAGCATAGCCTCAGCGGTTGGCGTGGCCTTTGCGTCGAACCTGATCATCCTCTATGTCTTCTACGAACTGTTGACGGTTGCGACCTACCCGCTGGTCGCTCACGACGAAACGGAGGAAGCCAGAACCGCCGGTCGCAAATATCTCGCCTACACCTTCGGCGGTGGGGTTACGGCACTGGCCGGCACGGCACTCCTCTACGTCGCGACGGGGACGATTTCGTTTTCCCCGGGTGGAATTGCCGAATTGGGAACTGTCGATCCCTTGATGGGGCAGGTGATTTTCGCCCTCCTCGTCGGTGGGTTTGGCGTCAAAGCGGCATTGATGCCGGTCCACTCGTGGCTACCCGATGCCATGGTGGCCCCGACGCCTGTTTCGGGACTGTTGCACGCAGTGGCAGTCGTTAAGAGTGGTGTCTTTGCCATCGCGCGGGTCGTCCTCGACGTGTTCGGGCCGGTTCAGATGTCGGATCTCGGTGTTGGCCTCCCACTTGCGATCGTGGCTGGTTTGACGATCGTAACCGCGAGTGTCATTGCCCTGCGGCAGGACAATCTCAAACGTCGGTTAGCGTATTCGACTATCAGCCAACTTTCCTACATCGTCCTCGGACTCGCACTCCTGTCCCCTGCTGCGATGGTGGGTGGGCTCTTGCATATTCCCGCACACGCGTTCATGAAGCTCACGCTGTTCTTTGCTGCGGGTGCGATTCACGTCGAAACGCATACTGATGATATCAGCAATATGGTCGGAATCGGTCGGCGGATGCCGCTCACGATGATCGCTTTTGGCATCGCAAGCATGGGGATGGCAGGGTTGCCCCTTCTGGCCGGGTTTGTGAGCAAATGGTATCTTCTGATCGGAAGCGTGGATGCCGGCCACACCATTTTCGTGCTTGTCCTTCTGACATCCGGACTCCTCAATATCGCGTACTTCTGGCCGATCGTTTACCAGGCCTTTTTCCAAACGCCGGCCACCTCGGACGCAAAACCAGTTATTGAGGGCCCTCTCGGCGGGTCTCTGGCGCGGGCTGATGGGGGAACCGTACCCCCTAAGGATGGCGCCTACGCTGTCGACCGGAATCCCAGTGATCTCGGGGGCGATGGACCCGACTTCGAGACAGAAGGTGAGCACACTGCGAATGAGTATCATCATGGTGGTCCACCCGCTGGTGGGTGGGAGTGGCACCCGTTCGGAACTGAGAGCACCTGGTTCATGCTTGGCCCGATCCTTGTTGCCGTGGGTGGCGCAGTGGTTCTCGGGATCGACCCACAGGGAGCGATTTTCCTGGACCTGATTCACGCCGTCGTCTCTGAGGTTGCGGGGGTGACCTTCTGATGGAACCACTTCACCTGCTTCCGCCTGCCTTTGTCGTCTTGGCAGTCGCAATCGTCATGCCGTTCCTTCCACGCCGCTTCGGCCACGCGTTAGGAGTGCTGGCGACTGGCGGCGCCTCACTCTGGTCGTTTTTCGTCCCGGCTGGGACCCACATCCCGATGCAGTTCCTCGGATTCGAAGCGATCCTGCTGCAAGTCGACACGCTTTCACGGTTGATGGGCATCATCTTCGGGCTCATCGGAGCGGCTGCAGTACTCTACTCCTACTCCTCGAACGCGGAGAACACACAGACCGCCTTCGCGCTTGGGTATGTCGGCACAAGTCTCGGCGCGGTCTTTGCCGGCGATTGGCTCACGATGGTATTCTTTTGGGAACTGATGGCGGTCACGAGCACGCTTCTGGTCTGGGATTATGGCGGCGAAGCTGTTCGAGCCGGGTTCCGGTACGCGATTTATCACGGCTTGGGCGGCAGTCTGCTGATGGCAGCGGTCGTCTGGCATTACACTGAAGTCGGCTCGTTCCTCTTTACTGCGAGTGATGGAATCGTTGCCGGTGTCCCCACCGCCCTGGCTGCAATCGGGATTGGCGTCAACGTCGGGTTCGTCGGACTACACACCTGGCTTCCAGATACCTATCCCCGACCGCACGTCGCGGCCAGCGTTTTCCTCTCTGTGTATACGACCAAAACAGGTGTGTATGGGCTAGCCAGAGCCTTCCCGGACGGCCAAATTGCGATTGCCTATATGGGGGCGGCCATGGCGATGATCGGTGTCATCTATGCGCTGATGCAAAATGACATGCGCCGATTGTTGTCTTATCACATCCAGTCCCAAGTCGGGTACATGGTGGCCGGTGTCGGGATCGGGACTGCCCTTGCCACGGCTGGGGCGTTTGCACACGTTTTCAACCACATTCTCTACAAGGCCCTTCTGTTCATGACAGCCGGAGTGATCATCGCCCGAACCGGTAAACAGAAACTCGATCAACTCGGCAAACTCAGAGGGTATCTCCCGATCACGGCAATTGCGTTTACCATCGCAGCCCTCTCGATTAGCGGGTTCCCCGGTTTCAACGGGTTCGTGAGCAAGGGGATGGTCACGGCTGCCGCTCACGAGGAACATTTGACGGTGATCTATTACCTCCTTCTCGCAGCTGGTGTCGGGACGTTCATGTCTTTCATCAAATTCGGCTACTACGCCTTCATGCACGACCACGGTCAGACGTATTCAGTGGAGTGGTCGGCGTGGGGACAGTCTTCCCC
>JAGXLJ010000197.1 GCA_018334775.1 Halodesulfurarchaeum sp. | reverse complement strand
CATCGAAAGTGCCCAACAGGCGGTGGACATCACTCGAACGGCCCGTGACGTCGCCGAGGTGATGCTCCAGACCGATTCCGAACTCGAAGCCATCCCGTTGAAGTCGACGGTCGAGAGTGAAATCGAGAAGGTTCAGTCCCGTTTCGACGAGGCAGTGATCGAAGCCGCCGGGACAATCCCCGACCGGGCGGTCAGGGGAGACGAGATGCTCGCGTCCGTCTTTCGGAACTTGCTCCAGAACGCAGTGATTCATAACGATGCCACGGTCCCGATGGTCGATGTCACGGTAGAGACAACCGAGGACCGCGCCAGGATTCGGATCGCGGATAACGGACCCGGCATTCCGGACGACCGCAAGGAGGAGATCTTCGAGGAACGGAAAAAGGGACTCGATAGCGAAGGAACGGGGTTGGGGCTGTACCTGGTCAGAACGCTGGTCGATCAATACGGCGGGAGGGTCTGGGTCGAAGACAGGGAGACGCCGTTATCCCGATCACCAGATGGCGAGATCGGTAGTGATGTCTCGGGTGGGACCGAGTTCGTCGTCGAACTCTCCCTCGCGGATTAGCAAAAGCGCCATTCGGCTTGTTTGACCTCCTCCCGCGCCTGAAGACGCGGGAATCCTGCCATGGGAATCATCCGACCCGAAAAGGCGGGAGTGACCGATGAGGAATCCTGGAACAACCGTTCGCCGTCCAACTCGACCCGGCGATTGGTATCCCGCTCAAAGAACTCGACTTCGTAAGTATAAGTAATACTATAAATAGTGCCGTTCCGGACTGCGTTGGGCTCGGCCGTCCGGTCGGGGGCCGAGGGTGTGGATCTCCCAATCGACGAAGATCACGTCCGCGGGTGCAGCAATACTCTAAGGGCCAGGCTGGAGTGCAAAGCGGCTGGGTTTCCAGCGCTCATAGGCGGCGGTAGCCGGTCTCGTCCTGGACGATGGTTCCCTCACGAGCCAGTTTTTCGAGGGCCGAGCGAACCCGGTCAGGCGGAACCCCTCGCTCGCTTGCGTATTCGACCACAGCCGTCTCGGTTGGTTCATCGAGCGTGTCGATCGCGTCGAGAATTCGGTCCCGCTGACTGCTTGGCCCCCTGTTCTGAGACGTCCCCGCTGCTTCGATTGCGTCCGGATCGAGACCGTGTTCCGAGAGATACGCCTCGTCGTCGACACCGACCGAATCGATCTGCTCGGCCATCACCCCGACCGAATCCAGGTCCTCGTATGCGTCCGCCCGATCCTGCGCGGAGGCGAGCATCGCCGCCCGAACTTCGCGGGCTTCGTCCTGACTCTCGGTCCGGACGAACTGTTTCAGGCGTTCGAACTCGTGGCGCTGCCCACACCGAGGACAACTCGTGGTCTCAGGTCGGTCCTCGACGATCCAGAGCGCCTGGCAGTTCGAGCACCCCACCACCGCGTACATGGCCATACCTGAGCCGTGCTCGTAGTTAAACATCGAGGTCCCCGACTGCAACGGTGCTATTCTGCGCCGACCCGGTCGAGAAACCTATCAAAGGCCCCACTTTCCGGATGAAGGTGCGCATACGTTCCAAGCGTGGCGTATTCGGTCAGGCCATCTCTGCCGTTTGCCATGCCATCGCCCCGCTCCATCTCGAAGGCAAGCGTTGCATCGGCATCGAGTGAGGCCGTCGAATAGTGGAACTCGTGCCCACGCACCCGGTCGCCCGGGTCTGCAGTGACCGTTCGCCGGTCCGCTCGGAGTTCGACGTGGTCGAGTGCCTGATAGCGCTCGGTCATCTCGATTTCCGCGGGTAACACCCCGGCCATTCGATACGTCTCCCCATCAGTGGTTTTCAGGGACCGAGAGAGCGCCATCAAGCCGCCACACTCCCCCAAAATCGGTGTGCCCGACTCAGCCCGCCGGCGTATCTCGGGTAGGGACTCGCTCGTGGCGAGTTCCCCAGCGAACCGCTCCGGATACCCCCCTGGCAGATAGATGCCGTCACAGTCCGGGACAGGGTCCCCAGCGACGGGGGAAAACGGTTCGACGGTAGCGCCGGCACCGAGTCGCTCCATTGTCGCCGGATAGAAAAACGAAAACGCCTGGTCCCTGGCGACGGCGATGCACGAATCCGTTTCGGGCGGGCTGGTGACCCCAGGGGCTGACACTGGTTCACGGGCTGTTTCCACCAACCGTTCCGTTCGAATGTGACCCGCTGCATCACGGAGCTGTTCCCGCGGCAGGGGTGCCTCCTCGCCCATGTGTAGGCCGAGATGCCGATCGGGAACCGCCAGGTCCTCCGAGGGGGGCACGCGGCCGAAATACGTCAACTCTTCGGGGAGTGCCTCCCGAATCCCGCGTTCGTGGCGCCCCCCGTGAGCCCGTTGGGCGAGTATTCCGGCCACTTCGATCTCCCGCCCGGCCCGCTTGGCGTAGCTCTGGAAGCCAAGCGCCGTTGCCGCCACACTCTCCATCCCGGCCTTGGCATCGACGACGAGAACGACTGGTAGATCGAGGATTTCCGCAACCATGGCCGTGCTCGATGCGTCCCCATCGTAAAGCCCCATCACACCCTCGATCACGGCGATATCACCGGTTCCACGGGCATAATTTCGCCTGACACCATATGGACCTTCCATCCAGACGTCGAGGGTGCGGGACGGTTTGCCGGCCACTTCGGCGTGGTGGCTCGGATCGATGAAGTCGGGCCCGGCTTTGGCCGGTTGGACCGAATAGCCTGCTTCCTGCAAGGCTGTCATGACAACTAATGATGCGACAGTTTTCCCCACCCCGGATGCGGTCCCCGCAAGCACAAACCCCCTCATGGCCGGTGGGCCTCCGCAAGCGTTCGCGCCCGGTCCCAGTCCCCATCCCGGAGTGCCGATCGAATCCGGTCGTCTTCTAACACGGCCCACAGAAACGCCCGTCGCTCGGATTCCGGAACGTTCCCGACTGTCTCGCGCAGTTCAGACTGCAACGCGACCATCGGATCGATCGCCTCGATCTCGTCTTCCAGTCGTCGTCTGAGGTATTTGCTCACCGCCGGACTCGCACCGCCGGTCGAAAAACCCACGGTCACGTGGTCACCACTGATCACACTTGGTGTGACCGTCTCACCGATCTCATCGACACGGTTGACGAGGGCGCCTACGGCGTTTGCCGCCTCTGCGAGACGGTCATTAAGCGGTTGGTCATCCGTCGCGGGAATCACCAGGAATGCCGAGTCGACGTATTGGGCAGCCAGGTCCGGATCGATATCGGTCCTGATACACCGACAATCGATCTTCGAGAAGCGGTCGATGAACTCTCGGGAACGAACTATCACGTCGGCTTCAGGTGCAAAGAGGGCTGCTTTCCTCGCGGCAACCAGGCCACCGCCGAAGATAAGGACCTGTTTTCCGTCGAAGTCATGAAAGAGCGGAATCATCGGTTATCGGGGGACCGAGACGTGCCATCGGCCCAGTTGATATTGGGGACCCGGTCGCGCATCGATACCACCTCGCCAATGACCGTCGTTGCCGGGGGTTCGACCGCGGACTCCTCCGCGCGATCGATGATGGTGCCCAATGTCCCTGTGACCGTCTGTTGTTGGTCCCAGGTGACCTTCTCGATCATCGCTACCGGAACCCGCTCTGGAACCCCGCGGTCCCGTAGTCGTGAGACGTAATCGGGGAGGCGTTTGACGCCCATGAGGACGATGAGCGTCAGTTCCTCCACTCGGT
>JAGXLJ010000196.1 GCA_018334775.1 Halodesulfurarchaeum sp. | reverse complement strand
AAAGTAATCATTTTCCGAACGTCCGAATATCCAAGTGTCAATGACGCCTTACTCGCGGCGGTCTCGTATACCGTAATTATGTTTGGTCTCGTGAGCCTGCTGTACGTCGAGCGGAAACTTGCAGGGCCAGATATCTCAGTCAACTAAAGCCCCAGTGAGCGTTTCGAGATCGTAGGTCGCGGGGGCTCGTGATTCATCACGCATCGTCGAAACGACGAACGTCGAGTTAGTTCGGTCGACTTCCGGGATCGACTCGAAATCCGCAATAATCCCCTCGACACTATCCGAGTCTGGAAGTCTCGCAAGCACAATGAAATCGGTTTCGCCCATCGTGAAAAATACCTGTGTGACACCTTCGATGTCCAACAGGTCCTCCTGCATCTCTTCGGACGTCCCGTCATAATCCGCCAGGACTTCGAGGATGATAGTGACGTCCAATCCGAGTGCCTCGTGGTCGAAGTCATAGAGGTCGTTTTCGATCACCCCTGCTTCCCGGAGGTTGTTCAGCCGGTAATGGATCGTCGAAACGGGAATGCCAGTTTCCTCGTGGAGTTTGTCCGGACTCCCCGTTTCGAGGTCGGAGATCGCTTTGAGAATGGCAACATCACGCTCGTCCATCAGTACTCACCTGCTTTTGGAGCCCCGGCCACTTAACCTGTCCTCCCGAGGTACGGTAAAACACCCTCACTTACGGATCAGACGACCAACGCGCACTCGAAGTTTTGCTTCGAGAGGTCGTGGGCCTCGATGATTCTTCGAGAGGCTGTTAATTTTAATTCAAATATCCCTGCCGGACCAACACGAGTCTCCAACTATCCTACCACTATCCACCTTAATCTCGGTATAGTTTTAGGGTTTTAGTATATCTTCGTAGAAAGTTTTAAAACACTACGCAATTTTCGTAATAGTAATGAGAGTTTCAGAAATACTTCGGAGTCCCCAGGGAACGTTGGGGCTGTTCTTGCTCCTGGCGCTATTCTGGGGGAGTTCCTTCGTAGCAATCGAAATCGGTCTGCACGAATTTCCGCCGCTTCACTTCGCAGGGATCCGCTACCTGCTCGCGGGTGGACTCATCATGGCTGTCGCCGTCCTTTCAGCACCGGTCATCATGCCTCAGAATCGGACTGACCTCGCCCTGATAGGAATTGTCGCGTTCTTCATGATCTTTGCCAATCACGCCTTTCTCTATCTCGGCGAACAGATCGTCTCGGGTGCGGTCGCTTCGATCGTCCTCAGCCTTGCTCCAGTGCTGACGTTGGTGTTTGCCAGTCTCACTCTCGAACGCGGCCTGCCACGACTTCACGAGATCACCGGGTTCGTTTTGGGAATCGCTGGAGTCATCATTATCGCCCAACCCGATCCAGGATCACTCGACCCAACTTACCTCAAGGGTATCGCATTCGTGCTCCTTGCGGCTGTGAGTTTCGCCGCTGGCGGAGTGCTTTCACGGACCGTGAGATCCGGCCTTCCGATCGAAAGCGTCCAGGCTTGGGCCATGTTGGCCGGGTCGATGATTCTGGTGGCTGGGGGTCAGTTCAGGGGCGAATCGATGGTCGGACTCGAAATCTCGACCACCGGTTGGATTTCCCTCGTGTATCTCGTGATATTCTCCGGCATCCTGGCGTATCTCATTTACTTCAGCCTACTCGACCGTGTCGGTCCGTCACAGCTCAATTTGGTGGGCTATCTCGAACCGATGACGGCCGCACTCGTGGCCTGGCTTCTCCTCGGGGAAACGATTACGCTCACCATGATCACGGGTTTCGTCCTGATCATGCTGGGGTTCACGGCGATCCGTCGCGATCTTGTGGTAACAATCCTCGATGCGCCATATGCCAGATTCATCAAAACAAGCCAACAAGTCGTGACAAAAATCGTCGATAAGGATCCGTTTCAGCGAAACCCAGACCCATACAACATCGGTCGCAAACGATAATTACTCGGTTTCGAATCGGCGGTCCGACGCTGCCCGGCGCATAACCCCGCGGAGCGTCACGAGTTCCTGTCCAGTCGGATGTACCCGACCGAAAAGTCGACGAATCAATCGACCGGTTTTCGCCCGTTTTTCGGGTGGATATTCGATCTCTTCCAGAAACGTCTCGGCGTGATCGTGAAACCGCTCTACTTCCTCGGGATTCGCATACGACTCGTCGCGTTCTGGCAGTTGGGTGTCTCCCAGCACTAACTCTTGAAGCTCGTACAAGACGATCGTCGCCGCCTGCCCGAGATTGAGAACGGGATAGTCCGGATTCGCCGGGATAGCAGCCACCTCGTCCAACATCAGGAGTTCTTCGTTATGCAACCCCGTCGGTTCGCGACCGAAAACAAGTGCCGTTGGGACAGCCGAAATCGGGAGGGAATCCGCGAGTTCTTGGGGTGTTGTAAATGGAAACCGAACGTGACTCGAGCCGTCCTCGTTCGTGACAGCAGTGAATCCAACCGTGTGATACTGGTCGGTTACGGCTTCAAGGGTTGTTTCGCTTGCATTCGGGAGGATGTCTTCGCGAGCCTGACCAGCGTAGCCATAGGCCTCACCCTCCGGGTCGAGTTCCGGGGGATCAATCAAGCGAAGATCGGAAAATCCGAAGTTCTTCATCGATCTGGCGATGGTTCCGACATTTCCGGGTGTTTGGGCGTCCACGACGACGACCACTGGGGGGTCCACGCCGTCGCCGCTGGCGGAATCGGCCATGGATACATTCGTCTATGAAGGAACAAAAACCCGCTGACCGGCTCGGACACTCCGGTCAGAAGAACTCAGCAACCGATTGGGCGTACGTCTCCGGGGAAACGTCGATGACACTCTCGTCGTGAATCGTTTCGAAGAACGTAGCATCGCTCCACGCGTATTCCTCGAAGACGGATCGGGCGACAACGTCGACGTGGGGCCGAATCGAGTTGTCGTCGAAGAGGTGGAGGCCGAAATTGAAACTATTGAGTCCGATATCGGCGTACTGAGCCAGTACGTTGGTGATGCCCGTTCCGAACGACTCGACAAATGACGCGTCCGCATCTATCAGGCCAGGTTTCGGTGTAATTCCTCGAACGTGGCGATGATGTCGAGGCGCGAACGGGGCCATCCACTCGACATCCCCGACGGTGCCGATATGCCGATTCCCCTTGCGACTTTCCTCCAGCAGGTCCCCGAAGTAATCACCGCCAGAATCTCGTGCATACTCACGCGCGCCTTCGAGCCTGGCCTGCTGGGTCGTCGTCCCTCGGTCGTCAACAACCGTTTGCACATGGGGATGGATGATACTGGACCCAGCAGACGGAAGGAGGTTCATATTGATGGAAGCGACCGTCGCTTCGGCGTCTGCCTCGAAGACGGCATGAACGTATTCAAGCGCTGCTCGAAGCCCGTCAGTGAGGATCTCTTCGGAGAGTTCGTCGAGAGGAACGTAATGATCCTCCGTCAATACGACGACATTCGAATGGGACGCATACGGATTCAGGTTTGGGAACGAAGTTGCTTCACCCTCCGATCCACGGTCGAATCCCACGAAATCCGGGTATTTTGGCGTCGCATCCGCAACCGTATCCGGACAGAAGAAACAGCCCGATGGATCCGTGACTGAGTCTTCAAGTTCGCCGACATCTTCCGGTTCGATGAACGCATCCGGGACGATTCGGGTTTGCCGACCAGTTATGGGGTCTTCGCGGACTGTGACCTCGATGTCCGTTTCGG
>JAGXLJ010000006.1 GCA_018334775.1 Halodesulfurarchaeum sp. | reverse complement strand
CTCGCGGATTTCGACGTCGAAGCGGCCGCCAACACGGCCGGCGTCGATGCCGAAAAGATCAAAGACGCCGCCAGAACCTTCGCCGAAGCGGACAACGGGGCTATTTTCACTGGCATGGGCATGAGCCAAAAGACTTGTGGCACCGACAACGTCCAGAATCTCATCAATCTGGCACTGATCACAGGGAACCTCGGGAAACCGGGAACTGGCATTAACCCACTCCGCGGCCAGAACAACGTCCAGGGTACGAGTGACGTCGGCGGAATGCCAAACGTCCTCCCTGGCTACCGCGAAGTCGAAGACCCGGATGACCGGGCCGCTGTCGCAGATGTCTGGGGCTTCGAACCGCCAGCTGAGAATGGACTGACGAGCCTGGAAGTAACGGACGCAGCCGGAGATGACATCCAAGCCCTCTATGTCATGGGCGAGAACCCGGTGCTGAGCGAACCGAACTCGAACGAGGTGGAGGCGAACCTGCAGGAACTGGAGTTCATGGTCACACAGGATATCTTCATGACCGAGACCGCAAAACTCGCCGATGTGGTCCTGCCGGCGACGTCCTGGGTCGAGCGAGGGGGGACGGTGACAAACACCGACCGCCGCGTCCAGCGGATGCGGCCTGCCATCGACGTGCCGGGCAACACGCGCCACGACTTCGATATTGTGAGCGAGATCGGGACCCGTCTGTTCGATGCGGGATTCGACTACGAGGGCCCCGAGGAAGTCTTCGAAGAACTCCGGAAAGTAGCGCCCATCTACGCCGGACTCACGTACGATCGAATCGGGGACCAGGGGATGCAGTGGCCCGTCGAAAGCGAGGACGACGACGGGACCCAATACCTTCACAAAGAGGAGTTCCCAACCGATGACGGACTCGGGAAGATCCGGGGCGTGAGCCACCAGCCACCCGCGGAGACCGAAGACGAGGAGTACCCGCTCGTACTCACAACCGGCCGCATCGAAGAGCACTACAACACTGGCGAGATGAGCCGCCGGTCGGAAAACCTCATGCGGCAGACAGACCACAACTTCATCGACATCCATCCAACAGATGCCGAAGCGAGGGGAATCGAGGACGGGGACGTGGTCCAGTTGACCACCCGACGTGGCGAAATCGACGTGGCGGCAAACGTCACTGAGGCCACGAAAGAGGGGGTCGTCTGGACGACTCCACACTTCGAGGACTCCCAGACGAATCGAGTCACGAACGACGCCGTCGACCCGGTCGCCAACATCCCCGAATTCAAGGTGGCCGCCGCAACGATTTCCGTGGACGTCACGGAATCCAGTGCGGACTGAGCCCCACAGCTTTACTACGGGGCTCCTCCAATCGGTGCTCATGAGTGATGTTCCGGAGGCCGTCGATTACGTCGATAACAGCTTTTTCCGGCGGGGGATGGTGGTGGCCATTCTGTATGCCATTGTCGACGGGCTGATCCTGTTGGTGCCAGGACCGTTCGTTCTGTTTCGATTAATCGGCGTGATCGCAGCCTACTACGCGACCCGCGACATGATCGTCCTCCGCGAAGCCGGATTGGAGTGGGGAAAAACCCGCTTTGCGATCCTCGTGTTCGTCGGAATCGGCGGTTTCCTGGGGTTTTTCTTCTACGCGTGGCGCCGGACAGTCCACCTCAGAAATCTCGAAATCGATCCGGACGCGATCGAGTGAATACTCCCACATTTCGACCAACTGCTCGAATACCTACTCGCGGAGTTCGACCAACGGCTCCTCGGCACCTCGTAACTGCGTGAGCGCAACCCGATCCGCCCGGCTCCGCTCGAGCACCCGATCGGCAATCTCTCGGGCGGTCGCACGATCCGTGTCGTCATCGACCTTGTTCAGGATTGGAATGTACTCGGCCGTCTTTGGGACGTGTTTTTGGGTCCCATTCGGACTCGAAAGGACAGTGGCCACGTCCTCGATCCCGACTTTCTCGCCCGACTCCAGCCCGGTCAGGGCGCTCACTCGTTCAGGCCGATGCACGTACTCCTCGGTCAGGGGTTTCCCAACAATGTGGGTGCTGACCACTCCCAAAACCCGATCGGCCGCCGGAGGAATCCTGGGTTCGTCCTCGCCTGGCACCTTGAACTCCCGGTTTCGAGCGCCGTCAGATTTGACGAGCACCGCCTCCGGAATCGGGCACGCGGCGATCTCCTCGATCGTCTCCAGGTCGTAGCCGAGATACCGTGATTCCTCGAATCCCGGAACAAGGCCCACTGGCCATTCGCGAACGGATTCGAGGGTCGAAACTGGATCCGTCGTTTCGTGGATTTCGGCGACGTGTTCGTCGAATCGCGGAATCCGGACAGCTGTCGTCAAGACGGCCCGGTCAAGTTCGGTTCCGACCGTGTAGAGGGTGCTTTTCTTTCCCCCTGCACCAACGACGGCCGTCAACCCCGAGTCCAGGCCGAGTTCCGTCACGAAATTCATATCTCTGCTTTCGGAGCCGTGACCATAAGCCATCCGTCCCTTACACTCCGAACCGGCTTATTCGCCCTCGATCGAGATGAGGCTCCCGACCGACTCCCCTTCCATCACCGTCGAACCGCGGTTGAGGGAGAGAAGCAACCCCTCCCGTTCGGTTCGAACGGTTTGGAGCCGTTCGAAACTTGTCGGGTCGAACACTTCACCGATCTCGGTCCCGGCCTGAAGTCGGTCCCCAACTGAAACTGTCGTCGAGCGGAACAGACCCGACTCCTCGATGAAGACGGACTGTTTGTCGGTTCCGACTGTCGGCTCGTGGTCAGGCACTGGCCCATCGAGAACCCCCATTTCTCGTAGCACGTCTTCGATACCGCTGACTCCACTTTCCACTGCAGATTCGACGATTTCCCGGCTGTGGGCAAGTTCGGGCGTGATAGCTGGGATGCCAGCGGCTGCAGCGACTTCGCGGATTTTGCCTTGGCCCCCGTTCGCTGGATTGGAGACCGGGGACCCGTCCTCCACGAGGAGTTCGACCCCAAATGCTTCGGCTAACTCCTTCGAACGACTGTCACCGGACGTAAATCGGGTGTGTGAACACATGTATGGCCCACCCGTGTGTAAGTCGACGATTGCATCGGCGTCTTTGGCGCGCTGCCAGAGACTGTCCACGAGCCGTTCCATCAACGTCCCCGCTGGGTCGCCGGGCCAGATCCGATTCATGTTCGAGTTGATCGCGTCCAACCGCGTTGGGGACATGTAGACCCGGTGGTCGAAGGCAAAGGGGTTCGCGACTGGAACCGCCAGCACCTCCCCATCGAGGGTTGTATTTCGAAGTCGTTCATGAAGCCGGCGAAGGACGGCCGCACCGTTGACTTCGCCCCCGTGCTGGAGCGCCTGCAGGTAGACGGTCGGACCGGATGGGTCCCCACGATACCGATGGAGAAGCGTTTCCACGGTACGGCCCGAGGGCAGGCGGGCAAGCGGTACCGATTCGACAGTGTGGCTCACGTCCCGGCCAGTCATGGCAGTGACCTCGGCGGCGATGGCCTTGAGCGTTCATATCCACAGAGCGGGGAACATGGCTCTCCAGGGGTGCCAGGAGTACGGGCCAATACGACTTCGTTCAATCAGTTTTTGTAGGGTCATCGTGTACGGTTGACATACCAATGTCCGAGGAGTCACAGGTTACGTTCTACCCCTGGAAAAAACAAATCGACGTCGACCCGGATACGACACTTCTGAATGCGGCCGAAGACGCAGGGGTGAGTATCGAAGGGCTCTGTGCCGGCAATGGTCAGTGTGGAACTTGCAAAGCGATTATCGGCGAGGGCGACGCGAACCTCTCCGACTTCGCCAAAGCCGAAGAACAGACCCTCTCCTCGGAACAGCGGGAGAACGGCTATAGACTTACATGTCGGGCCACGGTCGAAGAGCCCGGCGACGTCGATGTAACCGTCCCCCCGGACTCCCAAAAGACCGCAGGCATTGTTCTCACGGAGGGCCACGAACTCGAATACGAGATCGATCCGGTGGTCAAAAAATACCACGTCAATCTCCCGACCCCATCGCTTTCGGACAACGTAGCCGACTTCGAACGAATCGGAGAGGCCCTCGAGGAAACTTACGAACTCGATCTGGAATCGGTCGACTACGAGATTCAACGGGAACTCCCGAACCGGATGCGGGAGCAGGAAGTCGAGGACCGACTCAAAGCAACCGCGACAGTCTACGACGACGAGGAACTCATCGACGTCGAACCCGGCCTCTCGGAAACAGCCTACGGGCTGGCGATCGATCTGGGAACGACGACAGTCGCGGTCTACCTCGTCAATCTGAAAAACGGCAACACCGAGGCGATCAGCTCCCAACTTAATCCCCAGACAAAACAGGGCGGGGACATCATGACCCGGATGCGGTACACCCGGCGCAACGATGACGGGCGGGAGGAACTCAAAAAAGAGATACGGACGGGCATCAACGAGAACATCAAGGAAGTCGTCAATGAGGCGGGCATCGACCACGAAAACATCTACGAGACCGTCTTCGTGGGCAACACCGCGATGCATCACCTCTTCTTGGGCATCGATCCGGCCTACGTTGCGGGGTCGCCTTACGTCGCCGCCAGGGAGGCACCGATGAAGGTCAAGGCGAGGGAACTCGATATCGACATCAACGACTCGGGGTACGTCTACTGGCTCCCGGTCAGTGGGGGCTGGGTCGGACCGGACAAGGTCTCCGTGCTGCTCGTGGCGGGCCACTACAAGGAACCCGAGACGACGGTCTGTATCGACATCGGAACGAACGGCGAGATATCGGTCGGAAACGAAGACGAGATGCTGGTGACTTCTGCACCGGCTGGGCCGGCGCTGGAAGGAGCGGAGTTGCGATACGGAGTCCGAGCGCAGGCCGGTGCCATCGAAGAACTCTGGGTCGATCCCGAGACCCTCGATCCGACCTACGAGACCATCGACGACGAACCGGCAAACGGACTCTGTGGCTCCGGCGTGATCGACGCCCTGGCCCAACTCTTCGAAGTCGGGATCGTCGATCAGCGCGGGAAGTTCCGCGACGAAGTGATGGACCACCCACGAGTCCGGACAAACGACGACGAGGAACTCGAATACGTGGTCGCCTACGCCGAGGAGGCCGCACTCGCAGAGGACATCGTGATGACACAGAACGACATCCGCTCGGTCCAGATGGCCAAAGCCGCCATCCAAGCCGGAACACGGGTGCTCATGGGCGAACTGGACATCAAGGACCCCGATCGTGTGCTAATGGCGGGGGCCTTTGGCAATTACATCGACAAGATCTCGGCGATGACCATCGGGATGTACCCGGACATCGACGAGGACGACGTCGTGTCACTCGGCAACGCC
The DNA here is from genome assembly GCA_018334775.1 of Halodesulfurarchaeum sp. Taxonomy (GTDB): domain Archaea; phylum Halobacteriota; class Halobacteria; order Halobacteriales; family Halobacteriaceae; genus Halodesulfurarchaeum. The sequence goes on along the minus strand of JAGXLJ010000006.1, from coordinate 8,592 downwards.
GCCGGTGTCGGGGCCAAACTTGCCTTGCTGGACAGCGAGCGACGGGCCGAGGCCGAACGGATCGTCGACGAGGTCGAGTACTTCGAAATCGCCGGAACCGACGTCTTCCAGGAAAATTTCATGGAGTCGATGTACCTTCCACACGAGGATTTCGATCTCTATCCCCACGTCAAAGAACGGGTCAAGGCGAGCCGCGAACTCGAGGCAGCACGGCTGGAGGAAGCAAACTCCGACGACTAACAGGGCAGGCAAAAAAACGGCGGATCGAAACGAAATCGGAGAAACTTGTTATCGGAAGATCTTGAACAGCGGGTGGTCCGGATCTGCACGGCGGCCTTCGCCCATCTGCGCGCCATAGGCGACGTAGGCGTCGGCGGTGGACATGACTTCATACATCTCCGCTGCACCGTGAACGGGGCCGTAGATGTTGAAGTCAGCACCCAGGAGCGAAATGACTGAGTTGGCCACTGCCTGGCGCAGCTGCCGTGAGTTCTCTGTGAGCGGGTCGTTCATCTCCCACTGGATGACCTCGTTGTGTGGGGCACACCCCATCGGAATACCATACTCGTTTTTGAGTTCGTGGATGATCTTTGCGACGTATCCCGAGTCCGGAATATCGATGATGCCGGGGTCGACGATCGGCTGTTCGATGCCGGCTTCTTCGGTGACCTCGAGATTGGCTTCGAGTGCGCCTCGTCGGCCATCGATGGACATGTCCGTCGTGTCGATACTCAGGAGGACCGCGGTGTTGATACCGGACTGCTGGATGGCTTCAATCTCCTTGTCGACCTCCTTCGTACTGGACTCGATGGAGTTGTAGATGATCTGGTCTTCGATGCCGATTTCGCCGGCGAACTTCGCGGCCTCGGACCGGATCGACGGCGTCGGACCGTCCATGAAGATCGGTTGGTCGGTCACGTCGGCCATGAACTCGATGTGTTTTTTCAGGGCCTCGGGGGAGTCACCAATGGTGTCAAAGGCAGCCGGGTTGCCGGTCTCCTCGGAGACTTCCTCGACCTTGCGGATGGCCTCTTCTGCGGCCTCCTCGTCGAACTCGCCCGTCGTCGGGTCAGTTTGAACAGCGTCGCCTTTATAGAAAATGCTTCCGACCATGAGGGTCGGTGTTTCGCCCGGTTGGCCACCGACTTCAGTGCCATGAATGTCGTAGGTCTCTTGGTCCGCTTCGAAGGTGAACATCACTAGAAAATCCGCCACGGGCCAAGTTAATTCTTCCCATGTCCGGTCCCGTTTCAGGCCGTCTGCCTGTAAATTTTACCGGTTTACGGGGTTTTCCCGATCAGTTCAGACGTAACTCCGGCGCCATTGCTCTGTGTCCGCAGCCTGATTGAACGTATACAAGTGAACGTCTTCGATACCGTAGTCACCGGTCTCGTAGTACTCGCCGAGTCCCTGAATGAAATCATCCGGTGCGTACTGGCCACGGGACCCCAGGAACTGTTTGATAAAGTCAAAGATACCGGTGGTCTTGCGAAGGTAGTTGAGCGAATCGCCGACGCCGATTTCTCGGGAGATGCTGAGCAATCGCTGATACTTCATGACGCCAGGCACCCCGACAATGATCGGCAACTCGACGCCGGACTCCGAGCTGATTTCACTGGCCCAGCGGGCCACCGCATCCGGATCGAAAGTCATCTGGGTGACGATATAATCGGCGTAGGGCTCCTTTTTCACGAGGTGCTCCCGGAGCGTGTCGTCCTCGATGAACTGATGGCCCTCGGGGTAGCCCGCGATACCAATCCGCTCGAAATCGGTGTCGAGTTCCTCATCGAGGTCCGCGAGCATCGCATAGGACGAGTCGTAGGGACCTTCCGGTTCCTTGTTGTCGCCTCCTGGAACGAAAATGTCCTCGATGCCCGCCTGTTTCAGTTTCTCAGTGATCTCCGCCAGGTGGTCCTGGCTGCGCACGGCCCGGGCGGCGACGTGGGTCGATACTTCAAAGCCTTTCTCGGCCAGGGTGAGAGATCGTTCGACAGTTTCGTCGACGCCTTTGTCCGGCGATGCAGTCAACGCCACCGTCGACCCCGTCGGAAGTTGATCGGCCTCATCGTAGAGTCCGTCAAAGGGGAGCAATTCGAAATGTGGATCTGCTAAGAGTTCGCTTGCACCATCCCGTGTCATGTTTACACACTAGCTGTGAGAGGGATATCACTCTTTGGCACGCCGAAGTTTAGGGGGTATTTACGGGATGGCGGCGAGGTCATCTAGAAAACCTCAAGGTGCTTTCCTGGGTAGCATTCAGATGGCACGGACTCCGTGTTCGAACGACCAATGACATACATTATCGACGGCAACGAACTCGCGGATTCGATTCGCACAGACCTCGAAGACAGCGTGGAAACGCTCACTGATGAGGGTGTCACTCCCGGGCTCGCGACCGTCCTAATGAGCGACGACCCAGCGAGTGAAACCTACGTCTCGATGAAACAGAAGGCATGTGAAGAGATCGGGATGGAGAGTTTCCACATCGAGATCGATCCCGACGCACCCGCGGAGGAACTCTATGACACGATTGACGACCTGAACGAGGACCCCGAGGTTCACGGTATTCTCGTTCAGTTGCCCGTTCCTGATCAGGTCGACGAGAGCCGGGTCCTCAAGGAAATCGACCCGATGAAGGACGTCGACGGGTTCCACCCGACGAACGTCGGCCTCATGGTCAGCGGAAACGCCCGATTCAAGCCCTGTACCCCACACGGCATCCTCAAGATGATCGAGGATGCAGGGGTTGACACCGAAGGCAAGGACGTCGTCGTGGTTGGTCGCTCGAACATCGTCGGCAAGCCGGTCGCGAACCTGCTGATGCAGAAGACAGATTACGGGAATGCGACCGTGACGGTCTGTCACTCACGGACGGAAAACCTCGCGGAGAAGACCCGCAACGCGGACATCGTCATCGCCGCCGCGGGCGTCCCGGAGATGATCGACGGCTCGATGCTCTCGGAGGGCCAGACAGTCATCGATGTCGGGACTAACCGTGTGGACGACGAACTGGTTGGTGACGTTGAGTTCGAATCCGCAAAAGAGGTCGTCGACGCCATCAGCCCGGTTCCGGGCGGTGTCGGCCCGATGACGATTACGATGTTGCTTTACAACACGGTCAAATCCGCCGGTCTGAACCACGACATCGACGTCGAACTGCCGTAGACGGTCCTCACGCTATCCGTTTTTCCGCCTCTTTGGTGAAATAATGCGAAGTCTTGGGTGAGAGACCTATCGCTCACCACCGAGAAAACGGGAAAATCCCGAGGTATCCGACTAGTCCGTCGCGGCTTCGATGGCGTCGGTCAGCTCGGGTACGACCTCATGGAGGTCGCCGACGATCGCGTAGTCGCCTTTGTACATGATCGCTGCCTCGGGATCAGTGTTGATTGCGAGGACGTTTTCCGAACCTTTCGCCCCGACCCAGTGCTGAACAGCGCCACTGAGCCCCGCGGCGATATAGAGATCGGGAGCGATCTTCTGCCCCGTCTGTCCGATCTGCGCATCGTGGGAAACCCATCCCTCGTCGACAGCAATGCGGGTCGCACCGACGGTCGCACCATCGAATTGGTCGGCCAATTCTTCCAACTGTTCGAAGTCCTCCTCGCCGCCGACACCTCGGCCCCCGCCGATGACGATGCGGGCTTCGGGAAGCGGGACGCCTTCGATGTCCGCCTCTTCGACGCGGTCGATCGCAACCTCGAAAGAGGCCTCATCGACATCCGGCGTGATCGTCTCGACAGCGGCTTCCCCGTCGCCGACAGGTTCGATGGGGAGTTCGTGGTCCGGCGCCGAGAACACTTTCGTCTCACCTTCCATCGTCGCGTGCTCGAGCAGACTGCCACCCCAGCGCTGCCGGGTGATTTCACAGGTCTCGCCGTCGGTATCCACCTCGAGCGTGTTCGCCGCCATCGCGAGGTCCCGCTTGGCACTGAGATGAGCCAGGACTTCGTTCGCGGTATCCGTCCCGCCGCCTATGACGGCGGCCGAATCGAGATCGTCCATGAGAATGCCCAGCGCGTCAGCGCGGGCTTCCGGCGCATAGGATTCCGAAAGGTCACCCCCACAGACATACGCAGTATCGACACCATACTCGCCCAGTCCTGCTGCAAGCTCTTCGCCGCCAAACATCGCGGCGGAGACGTCCTCGTCGACCTGGTCGGCCAGGTCCCGGGCGAGGGTCAGCATCTCCAGGGAAGTTTCAGCGATTTCGCCGTCGCCGTGTTCGATGAGTGTCAGCACCATCTTAGAGCACCTCCATTTCTTCGAGGACCTCGACAGCATTGTCCACGGCCTCGGGGCCCTCCCCGAGGACTTCGGCTTCTGAGTCCTCGGCCTCGGGCGTCTCGAGTTCCTGCATTTGCAGGCGATCCTCGGTGTCCTTCGGATCGAGGACCTCGAGTTCCTGTTTCTTGGCCTGCATCCGGCTCCGCATCGACGGGTAGCGCGGTGTATTCAGGCCTTCCTTGACGGTGATGACAGCCGGCGTGTCGACTTCAAAGACTTCCGAACCACCGGGAACGTCTCGCTTGGCGATTGCCGTGTCCCCATCGACGTCGAAGTCTTTGATACCGGTGACGACCGGGAGGTCGAGTTGGTGAGCCACGCGAATTCCGACCTGGTAGTTCGCGTTGTCACCGGACTCGTTGCCGAAGAAGAGGAGATCAAAGTCACGTTCCTCGACACCATCGGCGATGGCTGTGGCCGTGGATTCCGGCCCCCATTCCTCGCCGTCGGTTTCCATGATGATCCCCTCGTCGGCACCGCGGCCGATTCCTTCGTAAATCTGGTCCTCTACGTCCTCGGGACCGAGGCTCAGCACTGTCGACGTGCCGCCCTCCTCCTCGACGACCTGCACGGCTTCTTCGATGGCACACTCCTCGTGCGGCCCCATCGTGTAGCCCACCGCTGAGGCGTCTACCGACTGTTTGTCTTCTGTTAGAACGATCTCTGCCCCGGTGTCCGCGACTCGTTTGATACAGGCTAATGTTTCCATAGTTATGATTAACGTGTGTAAGTGACCGGTTTCGAACCCCGGAAACGCCCGAGGGCGGACCCAGGACGACTGACCGGTCGCAGTCAGCTTAGCTCAGGATTCTTTCGTTGCCGGGGTCGAACAGCGGCTTGCTGCCGACACGTTCGATCTTGACAGGGTAGTCCTGGTCGAAGTACTCGACCTGCAGTTCCTTGCCTTCTTCCGCGACGTCAGTCGGGATGTAGGCAAACATGAGGTGCTTGCCGACCGAGGGACCAGTCGCGGCACCTGTCGTGTACGAGCGTCGACCCTCGTCGTCGATCAGCACGTTGCCGTCGAGATCTTTGACCGGCTCACCGCCCAGCGGATAACGCTCAACGCCACCTTCGGGGTTGTGATCGGTCACTGACAGCGTGCACAGCTTCGCGGCTGGCTCGCTTTCGATCGCTTCCACATAGGCTTCCTTGCCGATGAAGTCGGCGTCCTTCACGCCGTGGAAGTCCAGTCCGGCTTCGACCGGGTTGTTTTCGGTCTTGAGCTCTGTGCCGAGCAGGCGGTAGCCCTTCTCCATGCGACCAGTGGCGCCGTAGACACCCGTCCCAACCGGGCGGAGGTCATACTCCTGCCCGGCTTCGTAGATGGTGTCCCAGAGGTGTCCGGTCTGCGCCATCGGTGCGTAGAGCTCCCAGCCGAGTTCGCCGACGTAGGAGATGCGCATCGCCAGGGCCTTGACGTCGCCAATGTGGACTTCCTGGGCCGTGTAAGCCGGGAAGGCCTCGTCCGACATGTCTTCCTCTGTGATATCCTCCATGACCTTCCGGGCTTTTGGACCCCAAACGCCCATCGTGCCGAGTGCGGAGCTCTTGGAGACGAGTTCGACTTCCATGTCGTCCTCCATGTGCTCGCGGATCCACTGCTTGTCGTGGCCTGCGTCGCCGCCACCGGTGATGAACCGGAAGCGGTCCTCCTCGAGGCGCACGACGGTCAAGTCAGCACGGAAGCCAGCGCTCTGGTCGAGGACCGGCGTGTAGACCAGATTGCCGACGTCGCCGTCCATTCGGCCGACGGTGATTTTCTCGGCCATTTCGAGAGCGTCCGGGCCTTGCAGCTCGTAGATACCGAAGCCCATGTCGCCGATCAGGCCGACGTTGTCCCGCATGTGCAGGTGCTCGGCCAAGATGATCGGGGACCACCAGCGCCGGTCCCACTCGTGGGGCCGGGACAACTCGTTGATGGTTTCCTGGTACTCCTGCAGCAGGTCCGCGTTATCGCGGAACCAGCGGGGTCGCTCCCATCCCGCGGACTCGAAGAACATCGGGTCGAACTTTTCGAGCCGGTCGTGGAAGCCAGTCTGGCGGAGCGGCCGGCCGGTCATCCACTGCTCGGAGGGGTGAATCGTGCCGTAAATCTTGCGGAAACCCTCTTTCGAACGGGCCTCGATGTAATCCATCCCTTGGCCGTACTCCTCGTATCGGGCGATGTTTTCGCCCTCCATGTCCACTTCGATCGCTCCATACCCTTTCGTAATCCATTTGGCAACTTCCTTGCCCAGCGCGGGTGCCTCTTTGATCCAAATCGCCGCGACGGACCACAGGTTGTCGAATTCTTTTAATGGCCCGATGATGGGACCGCCGTCGGCGGTCAGCGATAGCAACCCATCGATGGAGTGACGGATGCCAGCGTCGGGATCGTCCAGAATTTCGGGCATGAGCTCGAGTGCATGCTCCATGGACTCCTCGAAGGCGTCCTCGGTGAGTGGCGGCTGTGTCGGCGAGAGCGGCGCCTCGTCGATGGATGGAATGTCCTCGACGTCCCACAGGATCGGCGGGTGGGAGTAGGAGCCGACCTCGATTTCGCCGCCGTGCTGGCGCTCGTACATCCGGTGATCCATGTCCCGGACAATCGGATACTCGATCCCTTCGATGCCCTCGAACTGCTCGATCGGGCCCACGCTGATCATCTGGTGGACGGCCGGGGTGAGCGGGATGCGGGACCCGGCCATCTCGGCCAGTTCCGGACTCCAGATCCCGGCAGCAATGATCAAACGGTCTTCGACCTCAACGTCCCCTCGGTCGGTTTCGATGCCCGTGGCCTCCTCACCATCCGTGAAGATGTCCGTGACTTCCGTGTTCGGGGACACCGTGAGCCTGCCCATGTCCTTCGCACGTTCGCGGCAGATCTCCCCGAACTGGAGTGAGTCCGCAACACCGGCATCTTTGAAGTAAACACCGCCCTCAAGGATGTCCTCGTTGATATAGGGCACCTTCTCTTTGACCTCATCCGGGGTGAGGAGTTCGGCGTGACCCCCGAAGGCCTTTGCCGAATGGACTCGTCGCTTGTTCTCCTCCATCTGCTCTTTCGTGCGAGCAACCTCGATGCCACCAGACGTATCGTACACGCCAGCTTCTCTGTACTGCTCGATGGAGTCATAACCCAGCTGGGTCATCTCCTTCGAGTGTGTCACCGGCATCAGGAAGTTCGACGCGTGACCGGTTGATCCACCGGGGTCCGGAAGCGGACCCTTGTCGACCAGAAGGATGTCTTCTACGCCCTGATCAGCAAGGTGATAAGCGAGACTGTTCCCCACGATACCAGCACCGATTATTACCGTTCCGGCGCTGTCAGGTAGTGTGTTTGAACTCATTGATTATACCTCGGGACTGTCCACGTTCGATCGCTCCATGGCTCGTGCCAGGATTGACCACGCTTCGCTAGGGTGTGAACCGGCCCCACAACTATACCTCTCGGCGGTTTTGCACATATAGTTTCCGGAGTCGATGATAAATCATTGCATAAAAATATCGTGCCTTCAAATAGAGGATGTGCCTTTCATGTTATAGAAAATCGATAGAGGGGATAGTGGTAATTGCTGCGAAATTGCATGACTGTCACAAGTCTATCGAGTAGTGGAACGTACCAGCACCAACAAAATTGAGGGTAAAATCGGAGACCGGACCGATTTTGTATCAACTGGAAATAACAAATATAGGCCACGACCGTACCCCCCGTTCGGGCGGAACAAGTGGGGCTGTCCGAAACCGGTGGACTTCTGAACCCAACCCGTTTACTCCGGAGACGTGACATCGGAGACAGCCCCGCCCCGTCGGACCCACCTGATCGAGGTGAACCTCACCGACGGAACCGTCACCCGAGAACAAATCCCGGAGTCGTGGCGCCGTCGGTTCGTGGGCGGGAAGGGACTCGGTGCACGGTATCTTTACAAGCGAACCGAGGCTGGCGTCGATCCGCTTGGACCGGGGAACGCGTTACTCTTCATGGTTGGCCCGCTCTCAGGACTCCTTCCGGGCGAACCCCGATATGCCGCTATCACCAAATCACCGCTCACTGGGACGTTTTTGGACTCCTACAGCGGCGGTGATTTTGCGGCCCACCTTGCAGGGAGTCTAGACGACGCGATGGGGGTTATCGTCACAGGGCAGGCCGTTGACCCGGTCTCCCTCAGGATTAGCGAGGGCGACATCTCTATCGAACCTGCGTCGACGTGGGGAAAGGGAGTGGAAGCCACCTGCAAAGCCTCTACGGACGCGAAAGTCGCGTGTACGGGCCCGGCCGGCGAAAACGAAGTGGTGTATGCCTCCATCGCCTCGGACTGCGGT
>JAGXLJ010000195.1 GCA_018334775.1 Halodesulfurarchaeum sp. | reverse complement strand
GGATGGCGACAGCGTTCGGCCGCAGCCTCGGGGCATGCAGACTGTGTGTGTCGATTACCGGCTCGCTAGCCATGGTCTCTGTCGTCGTCGACTCGGCAATGGTCGACGCGGGCGCTATCGGTCCGGCCCTGTCGCCAGCCATGCTTCCGTTGGTAGTACTCATGAGTATCAGTCGTTCCGTTGGTACCGGTTGCGGATCAGAATCGCCGTGGCGTTCATCAGGAGCATCAATACCAGCAAGACGACTGCTGCGGCCGGTACGACGCCGTGTCTGAACTCCGGAAGAGCGCTGCTACGAGCGGCGAATATCTGGAGCGGCAGTGCGGTCGCACTCGAAAACAACCCATGCGGCGGTGTGTAGGTCGTCGTTGCCACCGCGATGATGACAAGCGGTGCAGTCTCGCCGATGGCCCGGGCCAGCGAGAGGATCGTTCCCGTGAGCGTTCCCGGGATGGCCTCGGGAAGGACGACGGTACGGATCGTCTGCCAGCGACTCGCGCCCATCCCATACGCGGCTTCTCGGCGGGCGTCGGGCACTGACCGCAGTGCCTCCTGAGTCGACACGACGAGGATCGGCAGGATGAGCAAGCCGAGGGTTCCGGACGCGGACACGACGATGCCAGTCCCGAAGCCGAGCGTGTTCCGGAACAGTGCGAGCCCCAAGAGGCCGTAGACGACCGACGGCACGCCGGCCAGATTCGCGATGTTGACTTCGAGGATTGTCGCGAGTCGTCCCCGGAGCCCCGTGTTCGGCGCGTACTCTTCGAGGTAGATGGCCGCGCCGATACCCAGCGGAAACGCCAGGACCATCATGAAGGCGACGATGACGATCGAGCCGACGATCTGTGGGTAGACGCCGGCATTGCTGGCGGTCAGGCCGTCCCACGATTCTACCAGAAGGGTTGGCGTGAGAAACGTCTCCGGTGACTGGACGCTGAAGCGGCCGACGATGGCCGCTCCGAGCAGCGCCCCGCCGACGAGAACGAACGGGCCCGCGAGGCCGACACGCCCCTCGGGATTGGAGCGGACCGTCTCGACGACAACGTAGCCGACCGGCGCGACGAAGAGCGAGGCAAAGACGACCGGGAAGGCGGGAGCATACCCGAGTGCTAGCGCGCCGACAGCGACGAGTACTGTCCCGCCACCCACGGTGCCGGCGGTGAGGCGACCGGATCGAGACCCGAGGCGTCGAGTCGCGAGGACAGAGAGGCCCGTAGCGATCGGGATCGTGACCAGTGTGTAGTAGACGATCCAGGACGCGAGGATCCCGACGAGCGGGCGAACGACCCCGTAGAGGACGGCAGCGATCGCCAGTCCGAGCACGACCAGGGCCGGATAGGCCGGACCAGTATAGGTACGGTCACCGGTCATGCCTTCGTAGGCGTAAACGATCAGCGGGGGAATTCCCCCAACGAGGGCATAGACGGCGACATCGTAGGGACTGACCGCATCCAACACGGCGTAGGTAATGAGGGCCATGAGGAGTCCGCCGAAGACGACTGCGTAGGATTTGGCGTTGACCGCTCGCACCTCGGGATTGCGGCGTGCGTACAGCGTAAACGCCGCCGTCGGGCCGACGAGGGTGGTGAAATAGACGAGATACCACTGGAGGGATGCAGTCGTCGGCCGGAACGCGTCGTTGGCGATATAGCCAAACAGGACGAGTAAGGCGACGATCCCGACAAGCGTCGATCCGGCGAGGACGGCCGCGAAGAGCTTGCCTTTCAGCGCTGCGAATCGTAACCCGGCGTCCGTGTCGAAGCCGGATTCGCGTTCCGCGTCGGTACCCACGTTAGTATTCCTCCTGGAACCGCCGTCTGACGAGTTCGGCGAGGAGGTTCATTGCGAGAGTGATCCCAAACAGGGTCAACCCGAGGGCGAACATCGCCTCGTAGGTCACGCCACCCAGCGAGTCCGCACCGGCGATCTGGACCATCGCGGCGGTAATCGTCTGGCTGGACTCGGCGAGGTTCCGCAAGACGTCCGGAAAGTACGGCATTTGCGGGCTCATTCCCATCGCCATCGTGACGGCCATCGTCTCACCGATCGCCCGGGAGATCGCGAGTACGTACGAGGCGACGATCCCCGAGGTGGCTGCCGGGACGACGATCTTCATCGAGACGTCGAACTTCGTCGAGCCCAACCCGTAGGCCCCTTCGCGGAGGCTATCGGGGACGGACCTCAGCGCGTCCTCGCTGATCGAGGAGACCATCGGAATGATCATGATACCGACGACGATACTTGCTGACAGCACGTTGAACGTCCGCAGTGAGGGTATCGTGGCCGTCACTTCTGGTAACACCGGCACCCACGCGGGGAGGAGTGGGATCGAGATTGGGAGCAGTCCCTGGAACAGTGGGGTGATGTAGACGAGTGCCATGTAGCCGTAGATGACGGTCGGTACGCCAGCGAGGATCTCCAGGGCCGGCTTCAGGATCGACCGGGCCCGGTCGCTGGCGTACTCGCTCAGGTACACGGCTGCCCCCAGTCCGATCGGCAAGGCGATCACTGCGGAAAAGATCGTCACGAGGAGCGTCCCGCTGACCAGCGGCAACACGCCGTAGGCGTTGTTGATGATCGGGCTCCAGTCCGTCCCGGTGAAGAAGTCGATCGGTGAGATCGCCGACCAGAAGGTGACTGCCCGCCCAATGAGCGACAGGACGATCCCGACGGTCACGAGGATCGTGACGAGGGCGGCGAGCGTGATCAACCACCCGTAGAGGCGTTCTTTCCGGACGACGAATCCGTGTCGTTGGAGTGCTTCGGGGTCGTTTACTTCCTTACTCATACTGTATACGGGTGAGATGTGGCCGCTCAATCCAAGGACTCAGTGCCGCGGATAGTCCCCGTTATCGCGTCGATATCGGTTCGTACACGTACTCGCCGTTGCTCCCCGCCTCGAGGTTGTCGAGGTTGGCCTGGACCATTTCGTCACTGGACGGGACGTAGCCGATCTCGTTGGCGATGTAGTCCTTGGCAGCCTCGTTGGCGTAGAAGCGGATGAACTCCTGGAGGTGGTTCTTCTCCTGAAGTTTGTTCTGGTTCGCGTAGAAGAACAGCGGACGAGCAAGGGGGTAGTTCCCGCTTTTCGCAGCTTCGAGGCTCGGGGGGACGGAGTCGCCGCCGTCGCTGACTTCCAGTGCTTTCACCGAGTCGGGATTGTTCGTGTAATAGGCGAAGGGAAGGTAGCCGAACCCGGCAACGTTGCCGCTGACGCCCTGTGCGATGAGGTCGTCTTCTTCGGTCCCCTCGAAGTCCTCACGGATTTTCCCTTCCTCACCCATCACAGCCTCGGTGAAGTAGTCGAAGGTCCCGGAGGTCGTCGCCGCCCCGTAGAGATCGAAGGGTTCGTCGGGCCAGTCGGCGTTGACGTCGCTCCACATTTCTGGCTTTGTGTCCGGCGACCAGATCGTCTCCAGGTCCTCCAGGGAAATCGAGTCGATCCAATCGGCCTCGTTATTGACGACCACGGTCAGGGCGTCCTGTGCGATGAAGAACTCGACCGGCTCGAAGCCGTTGTCCTGGCAGCGCGTGACCTCCTCGTCCCCGATCGGCCGGCTCGCGTTGTTGATGTCGGAATCGCCGGGAATAAAGACGTTCTCGAAGCCGCCCGAGCTCCCGTCACGGGTGAGATTGAACCCGACCTCGGCGTGTTGTTCCTGGAAGAGTCGGCTGACCTCCTGGGCGACCGGGAAGACCGTACTACTCCCCGAGATCCGGATGTCTCCGGAGAGTTCCATGTCCCC
>JAGXLJ010000194.1 GCA_018334775.1 Halodesulfurarchaeum sp. | reverse complement strand
AGAAGAAAGCCGCACATGTTCGACCTCTCAGATGGGGATCTGTCAACCGTATCGAGTTGTGGGTCGCAGAATACGTTCAGTACAGTCCACCGATCAACCCCCCACCCCCCAACTCAGATTCGACAGAAAAAATCAGTCATCGGCTTCAACCCCTTCTTCATAGTCAAGCACTTGGTTCGGAAGCGGACCATCGTACCCTTCGGGAACGTAGGGACATAAGGGGTCACTCTCTAACTGATCGCCCGTATACGCATACGCGCGAGACCGACTACCGCCACAGACGTTACGGTACTCACAGGCCCCACATTTGCCGCGGAACAGGTTCTCGTCGCGAAGCGACTGGAAAAGCTCGCTGTCCCGGTACAACTCGACCAGCGATGTCTCCCTAACTGAGCCTGCAGACAATGGTAAAAAGCCGGACGGAAAGACGGTCCCGGTGTGGCTCACAAAGGCAAACCCATCCCCAGCCCGCACGCCGCCCCGCCGACCGATCAAGTCCGTGTTTGCCGCCGGTTTCTCGGCTGAACGGTTCGTTTCCATCGCAACGCGCCTGTAGTGGGGGGCTTCAGTCGTTTTGACGCCGAAGTCACGCTCCGTCGCTTGGGTAAGGAGCCAATTCATCACATCCTCCGCCCGCTCGGGACTGACAGGGTCGAGAATCCGGCCCCGTCCGATCGGCACAAGGAAAAAGACGGACCAAAGAACGGCACCGAGTGCCTCGACCAGATCTGCAAGTTCGGGCAAATCATCCACTGTCTCCTGGGTGACTGTCGTATTCACTTGCAGGGGGATGCCTTGCTGCTTCGCATAGGTCGCGGCATCCAGTGTCTGTTCGAACGTCCCAGGTTCGCCCCGAAACGTATCGTGGGCCGCTTCGGTCGATCCGTCGATACTCACGGCGAGTCGTTTCAATCCAGCATTGGCCAGGTCGTCGATGACGGCCGGATCGAGAGAAGACGTTCCACTTGGTGTGAGCGTCATTCGAAGGCCCAGATCGGTCCCGTATTCGATCAGTTCCGGCACATCATCCCTGGATAACGGGTCACCACCCGAGAGAACGACGAGTTGGTTTTCGTCGAATCGAGCAGCCTCGTCGAGAAGCGCTTTGCCCTCCACCGTGTCCAATTCTAATGGATGGCGATCGGGTTGGGCATCAGCTCGGCAATGCTCACATTCGAGATCACAAGCCTGTGTCACCTCCCAAATGAGAACGAACGGTCGCTGATCCGTGTCGACTTCACTCGGCGGACCCATATGTCTCGGGCTAATCTTTGCCTAACTATGAGTGCAGGGCCGAACATATTCCCGAACGACCTCCATCGACCGTTTGTGCCTGTAATAACAACAGTCGACTGACCGGCCGCCGACTCCGAGATGGATTGGTCAGGCAGGGTGCTTTGCGTCGATTTGTGAAGCGACGTAATCGAACTGGAGCTCGAATTCCCGCTTCCGTTGGGTTTTGATCATCGTACCATCGAGCACCGGGGCCAGAACACCCCCCAAGGTAAATTCGGTTGTTGCGATGAGCTCACAGCCTTCCACTGTCATTTCGAGGCGATATTCAGTCCACATCCGGTCGAAAACCCCCTCAACTTGGTCGAATTCGAGGAGCCGCTCACTCTCGACTCGATCAAGAGTGAGTTCGAAGGTTGCAATCCCGATATCTCGAGACACCCTATACGACGTTCCATCGACGGTTACCCTGTCGAATCCGGATGCACGAATAAACGCAGGCACATCCTCGAGAATACAATCCCTCACAGCACTTCCAGGCGCGTCGAAGGATCGTTTCACGGTTACTGTTTCCATATCCAGACCACTCACGAAGGGCCTTGATAGGTTTTGGCGAACCTGTTCGGTAGACCGATAGCGATTTATCCCAAGGGCTGATGTGTTCCGAACATATTCGGGGATAGCCCGGTTACCCCCGATTCCACGTATGCCCCAAGCCACCCTGACGATCACAATCCCGGACACGCTCTGGATCGGAGCGATAACCCGAGACTACCCCAACGCGGAATTCAGAATTCTCTCTGCGGTCTCTGGGGACGAAACGGGGGTCGGCCTCGTCGAAATAACCGGCGCAAAGGTAGACGAAGTCCTCTCGGCCTTCGAATCCGTCCCCGAAACACGGGAATTGAACGTCCTGGGCCGAGAAAACCAGACTGGGTTAGTCCAGTTCGAAACCACCGAACCGACACTTCTCTTTCCGATCGTCGGTTCCGGAATCCCCTTGGAAATGCCCTTCGAACTGCAGAACGGTGAAGCGATCTGGGAGATCACAACCTCTCAGGAGCGGCTCTCCCAATTGGGAGAGGAACTCTCAGCGTTCCAGATCCAGTATACAGTCGAGGAGATCAGGTACACCCTCGAAACGGAGACACTCCTGACGGATCGACAACTCTCGTTGATCAAAACAGCGTCCGATGCTGGCTACTACGATTCACCACGAAACGCAACCCTGACAGAGGTGGCCGATGCAGCCGACATAGCGAAGTCCACGTGTAGTGAAACGCTGCAGCGGGCTGAAGGGAAAATCATCGGCGAGTTCCTCTCTGATGAAGAGTCTATGAGTGAATTTCAGTAAGTCAGCCAAACTGAACATGTTCGGGGTTCCTGTCACGTGAACGTGACTCCTACCGATTTGCATGGGACTCTTCAAGAGCGAACCGGACGTCAAACACGGGTTCGACGAATACGATGAGTTCGTTCCCGACCACATCCCCGAACCTGGACCGGCGCTCAGCGAGTACGAGCTATTGACCGGATCGGAGCACGTTCGGGTGCACAAGATCGCCAGGGACGTTTTCGAAATGCGGGGCGTCTATGACAGCACCTTCGGATACAATCTCGCAAAATTGAACCTCGACCACCGGCATCAAAACGCCGGATTTCGGTACGCGGTCACGGATGATTTGAGGCTCATCGCGGAGTTCACGCCGACCACACCGTTTTGCCCCCAAAGTTCAGTCCTGACGACTGCAGCACATCGAGCCTGGAACGGAGAGGCCGAGGAGCACGATTTCGAGACCGTGGAAATCCGCATCGATCCGATGCACCAACACAGCGAGGCAGTGAACGAGAAACTGACCGAGTTAACACCAGCGGAGTGATCGACTCACACCCCGTCAGTTCGCTGGCTCTCGATGACGAAACGTCATCAGCGCGATGACTTCAAGGATTGTTTCTGGACGGTGCCGCCATACGACCAGGCCCATGTTGAACGCGAACATGATGACCCCCGCTCCGAGAACGTTCCCACCGAGAACGAGGACCCACGTCTGGGCGCCAAGCAGTTCTCCAACCCACAGTGTCACCAGTCCGAATGCGAGCAACCAGAACTCGACCCGTGCAAGTCCCGCATGATAGAGGTCGTCGATCATTGGGACTGGTTCGTATCCGAGTTTGTCGCTGTATTGGTGAAACCAGATAATAAAGGGGACAACGTGGTAGAAGGTCCCGATTACGGTGAACGTGAAAAATCCGACAAAGAGGAGATGTGTCCCCTGCGGACTGCCAAATCGGAGAAAGTAGGAGAGTGGATCGCCAAGCCACCTCGGGATCGAGAGCCCTACCCACCCAATAACTGACAGGGCAACTAGCCAGTAGCGCCGGAGCATTGGGCCTGGGTCAACTTGTGCTGCCCACAAACGGCGGATAAGCACCAGAGCAAAAGCCACCATTCCCGTGAGGAGGAGAAATCCGCCGAGTCGTGCGAAAATGAGGGACTGAAACAATCGACCGCTCTTCC
>JAGXLJ010000193.1 GCA_018334775.1 Halodesulfurarchaeum sp. | reverse complement strand
GAGTTGTGGACATTGCGAACAAAGCGTCGTCGAAGCGCTAGAAGCCCTGGATGGAATCGAGAGTGCATCGGCGGATCGGACGACGGATTCGGCGACGGTCGAGGGAACCGCTGATTCGGCGGCTCTTCTCGATGCAGTCGAGTCGGCCGGCTACGAAGCCACACTGTGAGCCCGCGGCGATTTTGCGGACTCCACGGCAGTTCGAAGCGCTGAGCTGGGCAATCTGATTTGATGCCCCGGTCGGTTTTCGGTAGGCTCAGACCGAACTAGACACCTGGGAGAACATGTTCGGGGCAATCCCCAATTCGACTCTCCCTGAGTGATTTGTATGGTCGAAGAAACGATTGATCTTCGAGATGTTCCGCCGCAAAAGCGACACGGCCTCGTGATGGACACTTTTGAAGCCCTTGATAGTGAGGGAACACTCACCCTGGTCAACGATCACGAGCCACGGCCCCTTTTCTATCAGATGCAGGCGGAAGTCGATACGTTCGACGCTGAAGGGTATTCGGTTGAGGAAAGAGGGACTGAGGAGTTTGTCGCCACGCTCCCAAAATTGTGAGGCACGGTACCAAATAACGACCTGCGTCCCACCGGTCTTCGCACCGTCTTGTGAGTGGTAATACTGTCCAATATACTAAAATTCCAACTATTATTTCCGTGCTGATTTATAGGCTGAATTCGACTTCTATACGGCTTCTAAACCGAATATACTGGGTTGCATATATACCTTTATAATAAAGAATCAGTCATATACCTGTCGACGTACTATACGAGAGTATGGATAGTGCTATCCAATTACCGATCGCTGCCGCGGATCGGGAGCGAACCAGTCACACGAACGGTTCCGGTGGGCAGACACCGAACCGTGTCGCTGACCGAAGAGGTGGTTTCTGACAGATGCGAACTCGGACTGTCGCGATACTTCTGATACTGCTGCTCGTTCTCGCTCCAACGTGGTTTGCCGCGGTTCAAACCTCTGGCGAGCACGTGGGCGAGGTGGAAATCGACACGTCAGAAACCGATATGCGACCTCTCCAAACGTTTCTGGCCACACCCGCGGAGTTCACGCCCGCGCAAGTCGGGGTTGTGATCTGGATTGCCCTCGGCCTTCTGGGGGGCCTTCTCGCAGTCGTTCATCGAGCGATGCACGGGTCTGGAGAGGCTGAACCGGATGTAACTACCGCCGACGCGACCAGTCCGTGGTTTCAGACCGACCACCGGTGGATCGCAGAGTTCCAGTCCGCTGCCGAAAGTGCGGATGGACTGTACGTCATCCTGGGTTTGATCGCGGCGACAGTGGCCTTTGCACTTCTCGCGATCATGGAATTCACGACGCTGGCCCGAACCCAGTACATCGGGCTCTACGTCGGTGGACTATTCTTCACCCTCGGTGGGGCCACAGCGGCCTATTCCGCGTGGTTCCTGCCACACGTGACTGTCGCGGAGGAACGATATCATGGCTGACAACGAACACGATCCGGACTCGACGGAGAGTGGGTGGCAACGACGGGATATCGCAAAAGCAGCACTGGGAGTCGGTGGCCTGTCGACGGTTCTCTCACTGACCGTTCCCGCAACTGGAATGACCGAAGTACTTTCCAGAGAATTCACGGGGGCGGTATACGCCGATGGAATCTATCTCGTGGACGAAGACCGCAACCGGGTCAGGCCGGGCGCTCTCGAGATGGGGGCCAGAATGACGGTGTTTCCCGAGACCCACCCAGGGGTTGCCGACGCGCCGACACTTCTCGTGCGCAACGAAGAATCAGCCTATGCAGAACCAACCAATCTCGCCTTCACGGTTGCCGGATATGCTGCGTATTCGAAGGTGTGCACGCACGCAGGCTGTATGGTTGCCGAGGTCGAAGAAGACGGCACACTCGTTTGCCCCTGTCACTTCGCGAAATACGACCCGACGGCTGGTGCCGAAGTGACGGATGGGCCGGCACCTCGGGCTTTGTCACAGCTCCCAATCACCTTGTCCAGTGACGGCTTTTTGATGGCGACAGGAAACTTCGAGGGTGCGATCGGACCGGGGGGTGAGTGATCGTGGGCGCAGGATCGTGGCTCAACGATCGCTTGCACCTGGACGACGAACAGGGCTTCCTCGGGAAGGCGTTTCCGGCAGAGGATTCGTTCCTGCTGGGCGAAGTGGCGCTGTTCTCCTTTGTCACGATCGTCCTGACTGGCATCTTCCTCGGTGTCTTCTATGAACCAAGCACGGCTGACGTGCTCTATCAGGGCGTCGTCGACCAGTTCCAGGGCGAGGAACTTCCGGCCTCGTTCGTGAGCGTGCTCCACATCACCTACGGCGTTCCCTTTGGGATGTTTATTCGGCGACTCCACCATTGGGGTGCCCACTTGTTTATCGCCTCGATCGCCCTGCACATGATGCGGGTTTTCTTCACCGGGGCGTACCGGAACCCGCGAGAAATCAACTGGGTAGTCGGCATGCTTCTGGCCGTCCTCGCAATGGGGGCGAGTTACACCGGGTACGCACTGCCCTTCGACGAGTTCGGCGCGACGGCGACGGGAATCGGATACAATCTCGCCACCTCTGTCCCGGTGTTGGGGGATTTCATCGGGGAACTCGTCTTTGCAGGAGAATTCCCCGCCGCGGGCACTATTCCACGGCTCTTCTTCTTGCATGTATTGGTCATCCCATTGGCCATCATCGTGTTGCTGGCTGTGCATATGACCATCCTGGTGCGACAGAAACACACGGAAGGAGATCGATCGGCAGCAGCGGCAGCAGCGGCAGAGGTTTCCGAAGACGACGATTCAGTGGTGCTTGGTCTTCCAGCCTATCCCAACCAGGCAGCGGTTGGGGCTGTGGTCTTCCTGTTCACTGCGGGCACGCTTTCGCTCCTTGCGGGATTCCTTCCCGTTCATAATATCGTGGCCTATGGGCCGAACGACCCGGCGAGTACGCCAGCCGTGGTGATGCCGGATTGGTTCTTGATGTGGGTCTTTGGGTTCCTCAAGGTCCTGCCCAGTTGGACGACGGTTCACATCGGGGCCATTGAACTAACTGCCGAGTTCTGGGCTGGCATCCTCTTCCCCACACTTGTCATCGGTTTGGTGGTCCTCTGGCCGTTCATCGATCGAAGCGCGGAACCGACCCACTTCACGGCCGATCCATTGGACGCGCCGAGACGGACTGCTGTGGGGGTGGCAGGGATTTCGATGATCCTTGTGGCCTCGCTTGCGGGCATGAACAACCTGTTTGGAGGTGCGCTGGGCGTTTCCACGACTGTCTTGAATCCCTTCCTCCTCTGGGGCATCATTCTTGTGCCGATCGCCGCAGGGATCCTGACGTACGTCCTCTTGGGCGGTCGATCGGGGGGTGGGACCTGATGACGGTTGAAACCCCGGCGGTATCGAAACGCCAGTATCGGTGGCTCGATATTGGCACGAAACTGGGTGGTGTGGCGCTATTCGCTGCCGGACTGGAGGCAGGAATCATTTCGGCTCCAGGCCTGCTGCTGGTATTCACAGGGGCCCTGCTGGGAGTTAGCACTGTTTTCATCACGGAGGAGACCTCATGAGCAACGAACAAACTGACAGCACATCGACGAAGCGACGTGACTTCCTGAAAGGAATCGGGGCGGCCGCCGCTATCGGGGCGACCGGTGTCGGGACGGCCCAGACACTCTCGGAAATGGACCGCCTGCAGGTGGCAGAAGATCCGATCGGGAACTATCCCTACAGGGAGTGGGAAGACCTGTACCGGGACGAGTGGGACTGGGATTCGGTCGG
>JAGXLJ010000192.1 GCA_018334775.1 Halodesulfurarchaeum sp. | reverse complement strand
CTCCCACATCAAGGAGGCGTGGCGGGACCCGGACGACGGGAAACTCGCCGAGTTGCAGTGGCGACGAAAGCAGGACTGGCGCAAGCAGGGCGCCATCGAGCGCATCGAGCGCCCCACCCGCCTGGACAAGGCCCGCGAACTGGGCTACAAGGCGAAACAGGGGATTGTCGTGGTCCGCGTCTCCGTCCGCAAGGGCGGAGCGCGCAAGCAGCGGTTCACGTCCGGGCGCCGGTCGAAGCGCCAGGGCGTCAACCGGCTCGGGCGCCGGAAGTCGATCCAGCGCATCGCGGAGGAGCGCGCGTCCCGCAAGCACCCGAACCTGCGGACGCTCGCCTCGTACTGGGTCGGCGAGGACGGCACCCAGAAGTGGCACGAGGTGATCCTCGTGGACCCCGAGCATCCGGCGATCCAGGCAGACGACGACCTCTCGTGGATCTGTGACGACACCCACCGCGGCCGGGCGTTCCGCGGGCTCACGAACGCCGGTCGCTCGAACCGCGGGCTCCAGAACCGCGGGAAAGGCACCGAACACGTCCGCCCGAGCACCACCGGCGGGACGCGCCGCGGGAAGTAACGAGCCGTTTTCGGCTTTTTAGCCCACCCGCGGAGCGACGCCGCCGCCTCTCTCTTTCCGGTCCGCCCGGTTCGCTATCGCGACCCGCGGTGTACAGCGTCTGACGCACGAGACGACGGGAGTCGTCTCGGCCGACGCTCGGCGCGTTCGGACCCGACGCGCCAGATTCTCGGCGTTCGGTCGGGACGGCCCGTCGCCGCCGGTAAACTGCTCGCCGCGATACGAAATCCCCTCGTCTGGTAGCTGAGACCGGCCCTCTCAATGCATAGGCCGCAGGTACAGTTTGTTCACTGACAAAAGGTATTTTTCCAATACGCTCAGTCTACTCAATCACGAAGGGGAGTCCCTGTACCCCCGTCAGCGTCGGCTTCGTACCACGGTGACCGGAACATCGGTGCGCTCGGCGATTCGTTCGTAGGTCGACCCGAAGAACCGGTCCGACTCCGGTTGTTCCTCCGTCTCACCGATCACCACGACGTTGTGACTGGTTGCCTGCTCGACGATTGCTGTCTCCGGATCGGTTGCGACCTCTACAGTGATTTCGAGGTCAGTCCCGGTGAACCCACGCTTGAGGAGCGACTGTGCCACACCGCCGAGCATCTCCTGTGCGGCCTTGATGTCGCTCTCCTCGCTTGCGACGTGGAACAGCTCTAGAGCGAACATCCTCTCCTGATTGAACGCACCGAGGAACTCGACGATCCGGCCGACGTTGCGGTCGTCACGAAACGGGACAAGAACGTTGTTCCAGAGTGTGATCTGCTTTGGGACGACGACTGCGTCGGCGTTAGTTTCCTCGACGATCAGGCTCTGAAGGGCGGTCATTCGCTTGCCTGAGGGCCCAAAATGCAGCTGGATGTCCGTCGACGCGCCGGCTCGACTGAACCGGGCCGCCAACTCGTAGAGTTCGGCCTCAGCTTCGACGGCGTGGTCCCTGCAGACGACCGTTGGATCCACCCCGTCAGGTGTCGGCCAGTAGCCGAAGAGCACGATATCGAATCCGGTCAATGCTTGGATGTTCGGGTCTACCAAGGCGTCCTCGTGTGGGAAGATCACGGGGATGAGTAGGGACATCCGGTTTGGACTGTGCTCTCTGGCTGACACCCTAGACGGCCGAGAGCGACCGGACACACCGACGGAATATCTGTTACTTGTCATTAGTATGTACACTCAACTTCGGGTCGTCACACGACGGATCATCTCCCACGTTCGAACACCCTCATGGAGTCGTGTCTTCACTCCAGACGGTGAGTACCGCACTTTCCGCACTCGTTTCTACGTCGCTGGTGGTTGATCCAAAGATCGATCGACGGAGTCGACCGCTTCGGGGCCCACCCAGTGCGGTCACGTCATAATATGCGGACTGTTCGGCGATGGCATCCACGACATCGTCTGCCTCCAGAAGCCACGTATCGTGTCGGTCGAATCCCTGGAGACGTTGCTGGCTCTCTTCGAGGTACTGTCGTGCCTGCGCTTGCCGTTCGTCCGACGCGTCCGGCTTGACGATATGTAACAGATCGATCCAGGCATCGTGGTCGACGGCGAGTGCTCGCGCTGTTTCGACTGTGGCCCCGGAATGGGGTCCTCCTGCGACCGCAACCAAGATTGAGGAGACGTGATCGAGTTCGCCAGCACCGTGTGTGACGACGAGTCGAGACGACGTGTTGGCCTGTAACCACTCCGGCCAGGACCGACGGAGTGGCACCAGCGAGGGGCGAGTATCCGGAGAACGGGTGACGATGGTCGTCGCGTCGTGGTCAGCGGCGGTGTGTGCAACGATCCGTGGCGGTCGGTGCCCGACTCGAATGACTCTCTTGACCGACGTGTCGACGCCGCTGTCGCTCAGGGAATCGACCGACTCACAGAGAGCTTCGCGATGTGGGCGAAGCATACGGTCGGGGAGCTCAAGCGGTGTCTGTTCCGGAACAGCAACGACGCGTGTCAGGATGATATCTCCACCCTCATACCGAGCCAGCGCCTGAGCGACCGTCTCGGCGCCCTGAGACGACGACAGTTCGCCGACTGGAAGCAGCACGCGAGACGTCGGAGTTGACGGGCTACCACGTGCATAGCCGTTGTTTCGGGTCACGTTCGGTGCCTTGTCCACACAAGATATCCCTCTAAACAAATTTGAAACCATCGATACTGCATACTTCTCTATTGTTTGGGCTCTTATTTTGGAATAGCCAAATAAAATAGGATAAATGACATAACGTTTAAGATTGCTGGCCAACCATTCAGCCTATGCACAACAACACGCCACGCTCCGTCAGAGGCTCTGAGCGAGCGTCCGATAGTACATCTGCTGACAGCCCTGTCGCATTCGGTGGGTTCGTATGAGTGAGCCCCTATTGGAACGGGTTCTCGTCCCGGTCGCGTCCGAAGAGGATGCACGAGCGACTGCTGCCGCGGTCGGACCCATGCTTGAAGCTTCGGGGGGAACCGGAATCTTCGTTTATGTCGTCGAGAAGGCCGGCGGCGCTCCTGACAAAGCATCAGTCGAACAGCGGGAGGCGTATGCCGAACGGATGTTCCACAGCGTCCGCTCCGCACTCGCAGGCTCAACTCTCCCGCTTGAGACTGACATCCGCTACGGGACCGATGTCGGAGAGACCATTATCGAGACGGCCCACGACCACCAGGCCAACGGCATCGCGTTCACTCCTCGTGGTGGGAGTCGATGGGTCAAACTCCTTACGGGGGATGTGACTGGAACACTCATCGCCACAAGTGACCTACCGGTCCTCGTCCTTCCCGAAGCGAATGGTGCTGCATGAGCTATGTCTGCGCGTGAGTACCGCCCGCATGAGTTTGCGCGCGATTTCGGTGCTCTCGAGGCGTAGCTACGCACGCGACCGAGGCCAGTTGGGATTCCGGTGGGAATAGCCAATTATTTTTGTGTTCTCCAATCACTGCCGATATGGTGTATGGACTCGACGATATCGATCGGTCGATCCTCTATCATCTCTCTCGGGATGCCCGACGTAACTCAGCCACGGATATCGCCGACCACGTCCGAGTATCCGCCCAGACGGTGCGCAATCGAATCAAACAACTCGAGGAGAGCGGTGTGATCAAGGGGTATCACCCACAGATCGATTACGAACGGGCCGACGGTCTGCTTACGAACTTGTTCATGTGTACCACGTCGGCGAGCGACCGCGAACGTTTGGCCCGGCAAGCACTCCAGATCCCCGGGGTGG
>JAGXLJ010000191.1 GCA_018334775.1 Halodesulfurarchaeum sp. | reverse complement strand
CCGATGGCAAAGCAGCCCGTGAGGCGCTCGATGAGACTATTGACGTTGCGATCCTCGATCGACACCTGCCGGACACGACCGGGGAGAAGATCATCGAAAACGCACGACAGGCAGGGATCTCCCCCCCGACAGGATTCTTGAGTTCGGCGGATGTGTCCGTATCGGCCACCGAACTCCCTGCCGACCTGTTGCTCAGCAAGCCGGCGACGCGCGAAAGAGTGCTCGAGGCCGTCAATACACTCTACCGAATGAATGAGCTGTCGGCGCTCGGGCGACGGGTCCGGGCTCGAGAGCATCGACTTCAGTTCGTCAGGGAGACACGCGGACCGGCCGTCGAGACAGCGCCGGCGTACGAGCGGGCAGACGCGACCCTCGACGACCTGCAGGAGGAGTGGCAGAACGAACTCGAAGATCGGGATGCGTGGCGCTCACTGGAAGAGGCCGAGTCAATTGACGAGCTGCTTGCCGACGCCAATGGAATCACAAATGAGTAGGCCGCCGTGACGAACCGATCCACCACGAGCTCCGGCCCACAGTGCGGGGGACTCGCCTACGTCGAGGACAACGATGCTGACGCCATGATGATCGAGACGGCGGCTCAGCAGAGCAACTGCGTCTACGACCTAACCCGGTACAGCAGTATCGCAGGGTTTTTCGACCATCTCGATGCGGCAGGCGCCGGTGAGACCGTGCGACCCGAGGCCGTGCTCCTCGATATCAACCTTCCGGACGGATCCGGATTCGAAGTTTTAAATATGATTCGACAGTCGTACTCACCGGAAGAACTCCCCGTTGCTGTGTTCAGCGGGGGAGAGAGTAACGCTGATCTTCACCGATCGTACGATCTCGGAGCGAACCTCTATTTGAACAAGCCGATGGAGTTCCCCGAGTACCGCCGCCGGATTGCTGGTATTTGCGGGTTTTTCGCACGACTGACCCGGTCCCGCGAGGTGGAGTGACGTGTCGAAACGTACTGGTTGTTTATATATGTAGGCTAAAAGAGTAATCATAATGACTCCGAGTACGAGACGCGTTCTGTTGGTCGAGGATAACGACAGCGACGCGCAGTTATACGCGGCAATGTTACAGGAACTGCAGGCAGACATGGTCGACAATCCGACTGCGACTCCGACGGAAGTCGAGCGAGTCAAATCGCTCGAGCCCGGGCTTGCAGAACTCACCGACCGGGAGCAGACCTACGATGCCGTCCTGTTGGACCTGAACCTTCCCGACTCGACGGGGCTGGAAACCGTCGACCGGGTCGTTGACGCCGACTCTGACGTCGCCATCGTCGTTCTCACCAGCGTCGGTGATCAACGGCTCGGTACCGAAGCCGTCGACAAGGGCGCACAGGACTTCTTGATCAAGGACCACGTCACGCCTCGAGTGCTGGCCAAGACTGTTACCTATGCGCAGACACGGAAGGCCCAAACGAAACAGATCGAGCGGCAGCGAAACGAGCTGAGCGTCCTCAACTGGCTCATCCGCCACGAAATCCGAAATGACGCCTCGATCATCCTTGGTTGGGCGAGTGCGCTGGAGGCGGACTCTCCGAGCGAACAGCGCTCACTCGACCGTATCGAAGACGCCAGCAATCACATTGTGACCCTTACCGAGTCCGTCGGAGAGCTAATCAGCACACTCGAAGACGAGCGAACAGAACTCGACGCCGTTCAACTCGGCGCGGTATTGGACGCCGAAGTCACTCACTTCAGAGAAAACTACGAATCGGCGTCCGTCTCGCTCACTGGCGATGCATCAGACGCGTCGGTGAAAGCTAACCAGTTCCTCGGAACAGTGCTACGGAACGTGCTGCTGAACGCTGTCGATCACAACGACACCGATACTCCGAGCATCGAGATCGACGTTCACCACTCGGCCGCTGGTGATACCGATGCCGAAACGACAACGATTGAGGGCGATGCCGAGCAGGAGTACGTATGGGTCGACATCGCCGATAACGGCCCAGGAATCCCTGCTGAGACGAAAGCAAGCGTGATGGAGAAAGCGTATTCGGGCGATGCAGACGGAACAGGCGTCGGGCTATATCTTGTAAACAAGTTTATGCAACAGTACGAGGGTGAGATTCGAATCGAGGACAGTTCGCCCCGTGGAACGGTCGTCAGGCTCGGATTCGTCCCGGCTGCCTGATCCAAGCAGCGCGTTGTGTGAACGTTTACAGCCGACTCGGTGCGATGCTACCGGCTGAAACATATGCTGGACTGAGTATAATTACAGAAGTAGATACGAGATGTAGAAAACCGAGTGTAGCGCAGTGGTTCTGTTTCTTCCACCGGCTGTCTGGTGGAGTGGCTATCCAGTATACATACCGAACTCGTGATGCTGACCGCGATGCCAAGCTCCTCATTTGCGTGAGTGTGGACACACTGTCTGCCTCAGGACGAGTATCGACTCCAACACATAACTGATGGAAGTAGGTTGGCCCAGTATCTCACGTGAAATCCGGTAATAACTGCTCTGTTGAATAGCGGTCTAATCAGTCGATATCACCGCGTTAGAAGGGTGAAGTCGAGGAAATCGATTCTTGCCTATGGAAGTCGACATCCTCGACTTCGTTGAGCAGTGTCGTCACCTAGCCAAACAAGCTTTAGGAAAGCACGCGGGCGAGCCCGCCAGCGGCGGGTTCGCCCGCTGGGTCCACGTCGTCCTGCACTGCTTTCGGCTCGAAGAGGGCCATAGCTACCGTGAGACGCCAAATCGGCTGGAGTACATGGCTGAGATACGTGCTGTACTCGGGCTCGGTCGAGACGACCTTCCCGACCACAGCACGATCTACAAATCGTTCGACCGGCTGAAAATGTGGGTGTGGCGGGCGTTGCTGCGCGTTTCAGCGCAGCAACACCCGCAGTCTGGTCACGCTGCTCTCGACAGCACATTCTTCGACCGCCGGCGTGCGTCATCGTACTTTCGCCAGCGGTCAGGAAGCACGGTACAGACGCTGAAAGTGACGACTTTGACTGATGTGGAATCGCTTGCTGTTCTCGACGTCCACATCACAGCTCGGTGGAAACACGATACGAAGACCGGGCCGCAGGTCGTCCGCCGGAACGCGGACGACCTGCTGACCGTCGCCGCTGACAACGGATTTCAAGACTGGCACACCGAGTACGAGATTGCCGCACACGACGTCGAGTATCTTGTTCACTACCGCGGTTCATCACCGAAAGCAGCCATGAATAACGCACTCATCCGGACAAAAAGCTATTCTCAGCGCTGGATGGCTGAGACATCGTACTCGACAACGAAGCACTCGCTCGGCGACGCCGTGCGAGCGCTGGGCTGGTATCGACAGTTCCGTGAAATTGTCCTGATGTTCGCTATCATCAACGTAGAATCACTGTGTGAGCCACTGTAACCGTGACTCAGCGTCTATTCAACAGAGCAGTAATAACTACTATACTGTACGCTAGCGTTGGCTGATGTATATATGACTGAGACGCCCGGGCTCTCAGTTCTTCACGTTGATGATGATCCCACTTTCACGGATCTGACGGCTGAGATGCTCTCGGAACACGAGGCTCAGTTCACCGTCGAGACGGCAATAGACGCCAGTGAGGGACGAGATCGACTTGCCACACATAGCTTCGACTGTATCGTGAGCGACTACGAGATGCCCGGCCAGAACGGCATCGAGTTCCTCGAAACCATACGCGAGAAGCATCCCGACCTGCCGTTTATATTGTATACTGGGAAAGGGAGCGAAGCGGTTGCGAGCGACGCGATCGCTGCTGGTGTGACGGATTACCTACAAAAACCCC
>JAGXLJ010000190.1 GCA_018334775.1 Halodesulfurarchaeum sp. | reverse complement strand
AAGTGTGGCTGCGAGGTCTTCCTTTTCGTTCTCGCCGAAGCCGGCGGAAAGAACACGTGTGAGTGCCTCTTCGACGGTTTCATCGATTTCTTCGTAATCCTCAGGTTTCAGTTCCACGACGTATCCTGTCGTGATGTTCGGAGAGGTCGGAAGGAACACGATGTCCCTCCC
This sequence comes from Halodesulfurarchaeum sp., assembly GCA_018334775.1. GTDB lineage: Archaea > Halobacteriota > Halobacteria > Halobacteriales > Halobacteriaceae > Halodesulfurarchaeum. The sequence goes on along the minus strand of JAGXLJ010000190.1, from coordinate 3,619 downwards.
ATCGGCGGTGTGTTTCCCCGTCTTGAAGGCTGTCATTCGCATCCCTTCCCAGGCTTCGACCCTGACCGGAGCCTGGAGATCTTCGGTGCCCGTGAGTGCGGTTTCGACGCCCATTTTCGAGGCGTTGTACACGATCCGCAGACCCGGCAATCGGTTGAACAACTGATCGATGTAGCCTTCGAGTATCGATCCCAGGGCCGTGCGCATGAGATAGCCCACTGCCATTACCAACAACACGAAAATAAGGAGGGTAAGCAGGGCACTCGGGAGCGGACCAATGGCTTCGGAGGCCGGCGTAATGCTTGCGAGTCGGGAGAGTAGCCAGTAGACGACGTACAGCGTTACCAGAATGGGGAGGAGGACCACCAACCCACTCGCGAAGTCCCGTTTCCAGCTCGCCATGACCCCTCTTTGACTCGGCCAGTTCAAAGGGACTTGGTTTTGTGCCCGGCCGGAGTCGAACGAGTTTTAGTCGATCCGCTGCCCAGCATTGGGTATGAACCTGGCCGCGATCGTCGCGACGGCGATCTGGGCGATGCTGCCGGCCTACGTGCCGAACAACGCGGCGGTCCTCGGTGGGGGCGGACGACCGATCGATGGCGGCCGAACATGGCGTGGCGCCAGACTTCTCGGCGACGGGAAGACCTGGCGCGGAACCGCCGTTGGAATTGGAGCCGGAGTGCTTCTCGGAGTAGCCCTGGGCATGATACGTGACCCTGTGAGCGTGGTTCTCGGGATTGGACTCCCCGTCTTTTCGATCGGAGCCTTGCTTGCTTTGCCGACCGGTGCAATGCTGGGGGACATCGGAGCGTCGTTTCTCAAACGCCGGACCGGACGACAACGTGGCCGACCGTTTCCAGGTCTTGATCAACTAGATTTCGTGGTTGGGGCGCTTTTCCTTGCTGCGGTCGTCGATCCCGCCTGGTTCGGGTCAGTTTTTACCCTCCCAGTAATTGTGGCCGTCATTGTTTTGACGCCGATTTTGCATCTGGTCACGAACGGGATCGCGTACGCGCTTGGATTGAAGGACGAGCCTTGGTGAAGAAAACCGAGTCGTGGTAAAAACGACGAATCATGGCAACAAAGTTCGAGCCATGGTACCAGGGCGAGCAATAGCCACAGGCCTGTCCGTAACAGGACGAATCGCTTATTCGCCCCCCGCTCCGAACCCGCAGCATGACCGAGCAGATCGTCGCGGCGCTCAGGGCGGCTGAGGCCGTCCGATACGGGGAATTCGAACTCTCACACGGGGGCACGAGCGAATACTACGTCGACAAGTATCGTTTCGAAACGGACCCCCAGGCACTTCAGATGATTGCGGATGCCTTTGCCGAACGAGTGGGAGATGATACCCTGGCAGGGGTAGCATTGGGTGCGGTCCCACTCGTCACCGCGACCGGACTCGCCACCGGGAATCCATATGTGATCGTGCGCAAACAGACCAAAGGCTACGGGACTGGTAACCGAATCGAAGGCCGTCTCACGGCTGATGAAACCGTCGTCGTCCTCGAAGACGTGGCGACGACCGGAAAGAGCGCACTTTCGGCCGTTGAGGCGTTGCGGGACGCGGGTGCCCAGGTCGATCGGGTGCTCGTCGTCGTGGATCGGGAGGAAGGCGCCACAGAAACACTCGAAGAATCCGATGTGACACTCGAATCGCTCGTCACAGCCACCGATTTGCTCGAAGATCGTGGGTGAATCGATAGCGGAACGCACCAAGATATTCATGGTTGTGGAACAGTGTATTCCACACCATGAACAGAGCCGAGAAGGCCACGCTTCAGCTCCGGGCCCTTGACGTTCTCCGCTCACTCAAGGAGACCCGGACCTACGACGAACTCGCTGCGGATACGGGACTTCCCGCTGGCGACCTCAATCGGTACGTCAACGGCCATGTGCTGCCGGGGGCCAAACGGGCCCGGCGGATCGTCGCCGAGTTCGGTCGCGAGGCCATCGAAACAGAACTCGCAGACCGCGTGGAACGCGACCCGGACGGGTACGTGGATAACTCCGCGATCGTTTTTGACCAGCCGTTTTTGGACTTGGTCGGCCCCATCGCTGCCGAAGCCTTCGATTTCGAGCGGCCGGAGGTGGTTCTGACCGCGGCCACGGACGGGATCACGCTTGCGGCCTCGCTCGCGGATCATTACGGTGCTCGCTGTGCGTATGCGAAAAAGTCCAAAGAGACGGCGGTTGAGGAGTTCATCGAGGCCCGAAACCGGCTGGAGTCGGGAATCGAGATCACGTATTATCTCCCGGCGAGCGCGATTTCAAGCGGCGATGCCGTGCTGGTGGTCGACGATCTGATCCGGTCGGGGGAAACCCAGGAACTCCTCCTCGACATGGTGGAGACCGCTGGGGCCCGCGTCGCCGGGGTGTTTACCCTCATTTCCGTCGGCGCGGACGGCATCGAACGCGCCAGCGACCACACTGACGCGCCGGTCGAAACCCTCGTCGAACTCACCTGAGCATTTCGAGGACACCTCGTACCTGTGTATACTCGGTTAATTCACCCGCAGTTCATGCTCGGACATAGATATCGGCGTCACTGAAACGCTGTCCCGATACTTCGACCTCGAGATGCGGGGGACGAACCTCCGCACCGAATCAGTCGCCGGGTTGAGCACGTTCCTGACTTCGTGCGCACGAACGCGCTCGTCTGATCGGCGAGTCTGCCCGTTCGAACGAGGCTTTAACCCTCCGGGGCCCTGCCTTTCTGGTATGCTGGATCGGGTGCTGGGTCGGGCCGCTCTCAAAGAGCGGATCGAGACCCTCGAGGAGGAAAAGTCGTCCCTCGAGGCCCAACACGAGGCCGCGAAGGAACGTCGCAAAGAAGCCGTTCGGGACCGCCAAGCGGCCGAACAGACAGTCAATCGGTTGGAAGATCGGATCACTGAACTGGAAGACCGGGTCGAGCGGGCCGAATCCGGTACTCGGGACCTGCAGTTCCGTGGCAAATCGACCCTGCGTGGGGACCGTCTCGATGAAACACTCTCCCGTCTCGAATCCGTCCGAACCGAGCCGGAGGGTGCCGTGACGGCGATGGTGACGGGGACCGTCCCCAACCCACTTCGGGACGTTCTCGGGGAGCGCGCGGCGCTGGTGTCCCGGGCCGCTCCGGCACTGGTGCTTGCCGACGACCAAACGCTGGTGAGCGTCGCGCTTCGGCCGCCGGCACCGCCGGAACCGTTCGTGGAATTCGACTCCCGGTTTCGGATCCAAAGAGACTGGTTCCAGCCCCGTGGCCCCTCTGCGCTGGCACTCGTCCGATCGGATCTGTTCGCGATGGGCACCTACGATGGAACACACCAGATCGATTTCCAGGGCTTCGAAAGTGACGTCAAAGGTGACCACTCGAAAGGTGGCTTCTCCCAGGCCCGCTTCGAACGGCGTCGGGACCAGCAGATAGAGAGCCACTTGGACCAGGTTCGGGAGGCACTCGCGGACGCACGGGACCCACTTTACGTGGTCGGGGAATCGACGTTGCTGCCGGAATTCGAGAGCGAGGCGGCTGTTACCCAACCAGTCGATGCCACGGGGTCACCAAGGGACGCACTCGACGATGCCTACGATCGCTTCTGGCAGACCAAACTGTACCGATTGTAGGCCAAGACCTCCC
>JAGXLJ010000189.1 GCA_018334775.1 Halodesulfurarchaeum sp. | reverse complement strand
CTCGAAACTGTTCGTCGCGGCTGGGTCACCGACCAAAATGAAATAGAACCAGGTCCCCTCGAAGGGGAAGGCCTGCTGCAGCCAGGGAAGCCAGTAATTGTCGAATATGGGGACGAAATAGCCGTCGGTGAAGAAGCCGGCGACCGCACTGAAAAACGCCCACATCCCATAGAGCGCGGCGAGAGCAAACGGCAGCCCAGTCCGTGGTTTGACGGTCAACCTCCCGATGATCTCCGGGAGGCTTGGTTCTGTCTCTCCGTATTCAACAGCCAACTCAACCACCGCATCCACGATATCCCACCGCTCGGGTGATGCAAGAGACGCCGCCACCTCCACATCGACACGGTCGGCGATCTGCTCGGTGGTTGGTGTCTTGGCCTCAAAAATCCGGTCAGTCAGTTCCCGTACCCCGGTCCCTTCCGTCGCGACCGTCGGCACGACGGGAACACCCAAAGTGGATTCCAGGTCCTCGACGTCGATATCGATGTTTCGCGCGCGGGCCTCGTCGAACATATTCAGCGCGAGAACGAGTTCATAGCCACGGTCGATGATCTCCATCGCGAGATTGAGGCCCCGTTCGATCCGGGTGGCGTCCAGTACGCCGATGACGGTCGCGTCCGGGTTCGCTTCGAGAAGTTCGACGGCCACGGACTCCGCGCTATCTTTGGGATCGAGTGAAAAGGTGCCCGGGACGTCGATGATACGGCGGGTCGTTCCGTTAGTCGAGAGTGTACTCTCCGTATAATCAACCGTGGTCCCCGGATAGTTCGATTCCGTGATGTCCGCCCCGGACAGTCGATTGAACAGGGCGCTTTTCCCGACGTTCGGGTGGCCCATCAACAGAACGGGTTCGGTACTCATTGATAGAGATGGCACGCGGACCTCAAGGCGAGACCCAGCGGATACTGCTGCTTTTAGGAGAGCCTAAGTAAACGTTGTGATTCGAGTCCCCTCTCTTGATTTGATAGACATTCACACCCAATTTGGTTCAGACACAGGAGTGTCAGACCTGAACTAATAGACCCCACCCCTGTTCATTGGTACACAAGTTTCTACAGATCTCAGCAATATTCGTGGTTAACAGTAAACATTTTTGTCATAAACCCCTTCACCAAATGTCGGCCTCGGACCGATACCCCACACGGTCCTGCTGGCCGAAGCAATCTGCGACCACCAGATCACTGCCCCGGCCACACCATCACCTGTGGCCGTTTTTCACGATACGAATCTCGAGAGCCATCCATGCGTGTTTTGCCTGCGCATGTTCAATGACAAATATGGACACCCCATCTATCAACCGGGAACAGGCACGGGAGCTCGGTCAGGCGGTTGCCGCCCACGATCACGGGGAGCTTCCAGCCGATCGGGTCGAGGAACTTGCCACACTCACAGAGTCGGTCGCTCATGCACTCGAAACAGCGACCGTCGAACCCGCCGTAGCAGGCTTACTTGGGTTCTGGACCGGCCACGTGGCAAGCGATATCGGAACCGATCCAACGGAGCCTGACCCGAATGCCACCAGAGATCTTTTTCAGGACGGCTTCGAGGCGGGCACGCTCGGCGTTGACCTGTACCAGACTCTCACGAAAGTCAAAACGGCACAGGAATCAAGTTCGGAGACCCCAGACCTCCAGGCATGGACAAACCGTCTGTTCGAACTCACCAATCGACACGTTGCCCACTTGCAAAGCCACCAGTAGGGCAGTGCAGTTGCCCAGGTGGAGAGTAATGACAGGCCACGTGAAGGGGGAAACACTGACCTGTGTCGATCTTCCGATCGACACTGCAAACTTGTGATGTGGTATAAAAACGGTTTGCGCCCAATCAAATAGGCCACCCGCCAGGCCCGGAACTACGGGAATTCCCAGTAGTCCGAATGGGTGTCCACTACTCGCTCGATAACGTCTGAGACGTCGGGATTCTCTACGGGTGGTTCGTAAATCGCCGGTTCGCGGATATAGGCCGTTTCGTAGTCGAGGAGCGTGGCGATCACGGCCAGGTTCGTATACGGAAGCCCACCCTCGATACCGTACCCCCCTGCCAGTGACGCAACAATATCGCCCCCAGCTAGGCGATCGGCAACGTCCACGGCCGACGCCATGAGTTCCACATAGCCTTGCGCTGTCACCCCCAAATCCGTAATCGGATCGGTGAAGTGGTTATCTTGGCCCGCCTCCACGAAGACCATATCCGGATCGAACTGCTCGGCGACGGGTTCGAACACCTCCGAGACGACCTCCATGTACGCCTCGTCGGTCGTTTTCGGTGGGAGCGGAACGTTCACGTTGTACCCTTCGCCCGCGCCACTGCCGACCTCATCAACGCGACCGGTGCCGGGGAATAGCGTTCGGCCGTCCTGATGAGTCGACATGACGAGAACCGATGGATCGTCGAAGAATATCGATTGGGTCCCATCACCGTGATGGGCATCCCAGTCCCAGATGAGAACCCGGTCCACGTCGGTCGTGGCCTGAAGGTGCCGGATCGCGACGGCCGAGTTGTTGAGATAGCAAAAGCCATGGCCGTCATCCGCGAAGGCGTGGTGCCCACCTGGTCGGGACATCACGAAGGCGGATTCCACTTCCCCGCTCTTGACGGCTTCAAGCCCGCGCAATACCCCACCAGCAGCCAGTTTGGCCGTCGCCCAGGTGTGTTCCGAGACGTGGGTATCCGCGCTCAGGCGTCCGCTCCCAGTCGCGGACATCGATCTGAGCCGGTCGACATATTCGTCGGTATGCACCCGACCGATCTGCTCATCAGTCACTTCGGATGGGTCGAGTCGGTTCACCGCCGGATCGTCGAGCACGCCCTCCTCCCGGAGTTGGTCCATCGTGTACTGTAACCGCTCACGGCGTTCCGGATGGGTCGGCGTGTGCTCGTGGCGGAGGTACGCGTCGTGATAGATCAGTCCCATACTCATTGGTCTCCCTCCTTGTACCACCGTTCGATTCCCGGAGCGACACGCGCCCTGGCGTTGATGATCTGACCGACAACCGTTCCCCGTTCCACGACACTAAAACCGTCCGTCGTTTGGATTTGAACCGGTTTGTTCGGCTCCCCACCCGCGGCCATTGCGGCCTCTTGTGCGGCAGTCGCAACGATCTTTCGAACCTCCTGATCCGAGAATTGGCGGCCCGTTTCGACCGAACCGACCTGTTCAGACCCGACCGAAGTGACCGTCTTGATCCCGCGATGGCTGTCGATGTGGACAGCCGTGTCGACGCTGACCCGAGCGACGCCACAGCCAACAGCACCAGCAACGTCAGCATAGCCCGGAATCTCCGCGTCAGCAACTACATCAAGTGACTCGGCGAGTCGGGGGCCAAGAATTGGTGCCAAGGTCCCGCCAACTGCAATGTTCGATGGGCCGGACAATTGGACGGCTGCGATCGCCTCGCCAACGCGATTCGTGAACTCCATGAGCACCGTTTTCGCGATAGGGTCCGGGTCCCCACCCAGCGATTCGAGTGCTGCGCGAGCATCCGCAACATTTCCGGCTTCGAAAATCCCCAGTACGTGTAACGCGTCGGTGAGGGTTGGAATGTCCCCACCGAGAGCGGCTGCATCACCCATCCGTTCGTCAGCAAGTCCGAACCCTGCATCCGTCGGTTCGATCCGCGTATCCCCGCCAATCGGAAGACTTGTTGCAGTTACACCTTCGTAGGCAGTTTCCAGATCGCCTTCTGAGACGTCTGGTTCAGTGTCCGGGAAGCCGTCCGCGACGCGGCTCACGTCCGTGGTGGTCCCGCCGATATCGACTGCGATGCCAGCGTCCATGGCCGTAAGCGCGACCAACCCGAGCGCACTCGCGGCCGAGCCACTCCGGATCCTTCTTCCCCTT
>JAGXLJ010000188.1 GCA_018334775.1 Halodesulfurarchaeum sp. | reverse complement strand
GAGCATCGGCCCCTGGGGCCGTGACCGGAGCGACTCGTCCCCCGTGAGAACGGTCGTCCCGTCGACGAGTCCAGCGACACCCATCGCAAGGCGAATCGTCGTCCCGCTATTCATACAGTTGATGACGTTTGCTGGAACTTCGGGCTGGTCGCCGAAGCCGGACACAAAGAGCCCCTGTTCGGTATTGCGGACGGTTGCGCCGAAGGCTTCAACGGCCCGCATACTCGCCCGCGTGTCCGCACTCACGAGTGGTCGGTTGATTTCGCTCTCGGCGCCGTATGCCCCGGCAAAGATGGCGCGATGCGTATAGCTCTTCGAGGGTGGGGCTGTGACCGTGCCTGAAACGGTCGACGTGGCTACCGTCGCGTGCATAGCTGGAACTCGGGGCCCGCTCACATGACCGTTCCGGAGGCGATAGCGTTTTGCAACCAGCCAGCGAGGAACGTGTCATGAAGCGTTCCGTCTCGCGCCTCGACGAGTATCTCGCGGATCGTGACCTGGACGGCTATTTGCTAGATGCTGATGGCACGAACTCGAATCAACACTACCTCTCCGGATTCGATGCGCCAGACCCGTTTCTCACGCTCTATACCCCGGAGCACATGGCCATTCTCACGTCGCCACTCGAGTACGCTCGAGCCGAGTCCTCGAGCCGGGCCGACTCCGTTCGTCGGTGGAGTGCGTATGATTACCGGGCGAAAAAAGACGAACACGGCCGCGATGCCGCTCGCGGCCTCGTGATCGGTGAGTTCCTTGACGAATTCACCGCTGAGTCGGTCGCGACCGACCGACGGTTCCCCCTTTTTACTGCCGATTCGATCCGAGAGCAGGGCAAAACCGTTTCAGCGGACCTCGAGGATGTCATCGAGGAGATCCGGGCCACGAAAACCGAGACCGAACGTGGCCATATTCAGGATGCCCAGCAAGCCAATGAAGCGGCGATGGCAGCGGCTGAATCGATGATTTCGGAAGCCGAAATCGGGCCGGACGGTTCCCTCTCCGTCGAAGAGGAGGTTCTCACGAGCGAACGGATCAAAGCCACGATCGAACGGACCTTGCTAGATCGGGGATACGCGATGGACCAGACGATTGTCGCCAGCGGTCCCGATGGCGCGATTCCACACGAACGTGGTTCCGGGCCGATATCGGCCGACGAGCCCGTTATTGTCGATATCTTCCCCCAATCAAAGGAAACGAACTACCACGCAGACATGACTCGGACGTTCCTCCGAGGTGAGCCCGGTCCACAGATCCGGGCGTTTTACGAGCGCACCCAGGAGGCAAAACAGGCCGGGATGGCTGCGATCGAACCGGGCGCTACCGGTGCGGAGGTCCATGATGCAGTCTGTGACGTCTACGAGGAGGCTGGCTATGCGACACTCCGGTCTGACGAATCGACTGAGACCGGATTCATCCACAGTACCGGTCATGGCGTCGGCCTCGACGTCCACGAACATCCTCGAATCGGTCCTGATGGGGGGACCCTGGAACCTGGGCACGTGATCACGATCGAACCCGGTCTCTATGACCCCTCGATCGGCGGGGTTCGGATCGAGGACCTCGTCATAGTGACCGACGACGGATACGAAAACCTCACGGATTACCCCGAGACGTTGCTCATCTGACTGGGGGCAGAGCGAATCCTTTTGTCCGGGCCCGAGCAATCCACTCACAATGGATGCACTTATCGTCGGCTCCGGGGCAGTCGGGCGCTGGGTCGGCGCCCGGTTTGACGGCTCTGTCTCATTCGCCGACGCAGACCGTGAGACAGCCGAAAGTGCCGCCGCGGAGGTCGCAGGCGGGTCAGTTGCAGACCTCGAGGGCACGGAGGCGTACGATGTGGTCGCTATTGCGGTTCCAATTCGAGTCACACCAACGGTGATCCGAGCTCAGGCATCGCGGGCCGAGGGTGCGATCGTTGATTTTACCGGATCGATGACGGTGCCGCTTGCGGTGATGGAAGAGACCGCGTCTGCAGTGGAACGTGTGAGTTTCCACCCGTTGTTCGCCCCTGAACACGCACCGGGTCGGATTGCGAAGTCGGTCGGGAAGGGGGGCCCGATTGTCGATGAGATTACGAGAAGCTTCGTCGAGGCAGGGAACACGGTCGTCCCAGTCGAGCCAGCTGTCCACGACGACGCGATGGGAACGGTCCAGGGACGGGTCCATGCGGCCGTTCTGGCCTTTGGCCTTGCCGCTGACCCGGTGCCCGAGAAGCTCGGAACGCCCGTGTACGAGGAGTTACAGGCCCTCAGGGAGCGCGTTACCTCCGGAGAGCCGGGGGTCTACGCGGATATTCAGGAAACCTTCGACGGGATCGAGGCCCTGCAAGAGGCGATCGACCAGTTGGCCCAGGCCGACCGAGCCGAGTTCGAAGCTCTCTACGACGATGCCGGTTGACCGCGACGCGGTCAGGGATACCGCGAAGTACCTCCGGCAAGTACGGCCGATCGATCCGGCCGAGGTTTCGGAGTACGTTCCTGATCAGCCGGATCCCAGAGTTATTCAACAGGTTCTCCGGGAACAGGCCATGGACCTGGGGCTGGCTGAGGGAGCAGACGGGCTGTTTCGGCCGGCTGCAACGGGTCCGTTTCGACCGGACTTCGATGGTGTTGATTGGCTTCCAAAGAAGTACGAATCCCAACTGGAGTCGTTGCTCGTGGAGCGCTACGGGCCGGAGTGGCATCAGGGTGAGACAGGGGCGAAGATTCGAGAGCGGATCGACCGCCTGAAAGCGGATTACTTCGATGGTCGGTCGGTCCAATATGACCGGGACGTAGCACTCGCCTATGCGATCTATCACCTGGCGGATTACTACGCGTCGACCCAGTACATCCTTGCGACGCTGGCCCAGGACGGACTGGTTCCGAGTCAGGCCAGCGTCCTCGATGTCGGGGCCGGTGTCGGTGGTCCGGCGCTCGCAATCGCCGATCTCTTCGACGTGGATCGGGACCCCACGGAACTGCCGATTTTGGACTACCACGCCATCGAACCCTCACCAGCGGCTGCCGTGTTCGAATCGCTGCTCGGTGATGGCCCACGAAACGTCACGACTGAACTCCATCGCCAACCCGCAGAGCAGTTCGACCCGGCGGACTCGTTTGACCTGATTTTTTTCAACAACGTTCTCTCAGAACTCGAGACGCCAGTCGAGACGGCCGAGCGGTACCTGGAGTTTCTCACGGAGTCCGGAACGCTGGTCTTAACAGCCCCGGCTGATCGGAACACGAGCATTCAGCTTCGTCGGGTCGAACGAAACCTCGAGACGCGAGGGGAAACGGTCTACGGGCCCACTGTCCGACTGTGGCCGGACGAGCGCCCAACTGACACCTGCTGGTCGTTCGACCAACGCCCAGACATCGATGTTCCGTCCGTGCAAGCGGCTCTGGCAGGCGAAGCAGATCGTGCGGCCCCGGTGCAAAACACGTCAGTGAAGTTCTCGTACTCGGTGCTCCGGCGGGACGGGAAGCGGCGGTACGACTTCGCTCTCGACCGGTCGAACGTAGCGAAACTCGGCGACATGGAGGCCCATGTCGGGAGCCGAATCGACCTCGTGGTCGGGAAACTCTCCGGCGACCTCTCGGAGGATGGCCATCCTCTGTACAAGATCAGTGACGGGAGCGAATCGGTCAGTCACTTTGCGGTGCTGGTGAACGAGACGGAACTCAATCAGGATCTCAGCACCGCTGAATACGGCGATATCATTCAAATCACGGGCGGGTTGGCTCTCTTCAACGAGGACGAGGCGGCCTACAACATTGTTGTGGACGAGGAGACGATAATCGACCGGGCCTGAGAGATCGGACTGGTTGTGCCCCGTGCGAAGACATACCCTGACAGC
>JAGXLJ010000187.1 GCA_018334775.1 Halodesulfurarchaeum sp. | reverse complement strand
ATTTTCTAACCGGTCGAGGGCGCCCTCCGGTTCCGGGGCCTTGACAGTCACCGGGAGCACTGCCTCAGTTGCCTGCGCTACAGCGCTGGTGAACGAACTGCCGCTTTCGAGGGTGGCCGGTCGGTGGGCTGGCGCTCCATCGGGAAGCACCGGAAGATGGGCATCAGCATCCGGTGGGACGTCGCCGGCTCCCACGGCGAGTACGTCGTCGAAGGCGGTTCCCACGTCAGCGAGCCGCCCTCGCTCGCGCTGGAGTGCATCGATACCCCGCTCGGTGGGCGGAATGACTGCGATGGTCCGATCGGTCGCCGTGACGGCCCCGATGGCCTGGTTCGAGACGACCGGTGGCACATCGAGGAGTACCCAATCGGCCCGTTCGGTCGCCGCTTCGAGCCGGTCGCCCACCCGGGCCCCCGCGGTTTCGGTTTTTGCCGCCGCGATCTTGACGAACGGTGAGACCGCTGGAATCACTCCGAGTTTACCGTCCCCGTCGACACGCACGTCGTGGATCGTTTCCTCGAGGTCGTGTTCAGGATCGGCTAGCAGGGCCGCCGAATCGACAGGAACGGTCCCGTCCACATGCCGGCTGAGACCCTGCATGGCGAAATCCAGGTCGATGACCAGGACTGACGCCCCGGTACTGGCGAGCAGGCCCCCGATTTCCAGCACTGATCGCGTGGTTCCGATGCCGCCAACTGTGCCGACGAATCCAACACTCGTTCCAGCCATAACTCCCCGCAAGCGGTGGGGTCGGAAAAATCCCCGTTTCTCACAGCCGGGTTGCAATCGACGCGGCGATGTCTTCGGGCTCTTCCTCGGGTGGGCTTTGTCGGGGAAGGACTGCATGAATCGGCCCACCCCCGTCGCCCCTCGACCTGGGGATGATGTGGCCGTGAACGTGCGGGACTTCTTGGCCCGCGGCCCGGCCGTTGTTGAACCCGACCGTGGTGGCATCGGCGTCGACAGCGTCCTCGATTGCCGGTGCGAGGACTCGAAGCTGGTCCAGTATCGCCCGGCCGGTCTCCGGGTCCATGTCTTCGAGTCGCGTTGCATGCGTGCGTGGGATTACGAGTGTGTGGCCCGGCGAGAGCGGGTTGGCATCGAGGAAGGCAATGGTCTGTTCGTCCTCGGTAATTTTCGCCGCCGTGGCCTCTCCGGCGGCGATCCGACAGAAGATGCAGGATTCGGGCATGTCTCCGGTTTGCTGGTGGGTGCACAAAAACATTAATTGGGCGGATGTGGCCCGCGGACCGATTATCATTTTACCCGGGAGCGATTGGCACTCCGTATGACACACTTCGCCGGGGATGTCCCCGATCAGTACGACCCGCAGGCTGTCGAGGAGCGGGTCTTTGCGTACTGGGACGACGTGGACGCATATGAGGCGACCAAAGACCATCGGGCCGACGGCGAGGACTTCTTCTTCGTCGACGGGCCGCCTTACACCTCCGGAGCCGCCCATATGGGCACGACCTGGAACAAGACGCTAAAGGACGCTCACTTGCGGTTCCGGCGGATGCAGGGTTACAACGTGACCGATCGCCCGGGCTATGACATGCACGGCCTGCCCATCGAGACGAAAGTCGAGGAGAAACTCGACTTCGAGAACAAACAGGACATCGAGGCCTTCGGCGAACAGCGGTTCATCGAGGAGTGCAAGGCCTTCGCGGAGGAGCAACTCGAAGGCCTGCAAACCGATTTCCAGTCCTTCGGGGTCTGGATGGACTGGGAGAACCCGTACAAAACAGTCGACCCCGAGTACATGGAGGCCGCCTGGTGGGCGTTCGACCAGGCCCACGACCGTGGTCTCGTCGAGCAGGGCCAGCGCTCGATAAACCAGTGTCCCCGCTGTCAGACCGCGATCGCGAACAACGAGGTCGAGTACGAGGATGTGACCGACCCGTCGATCTACGTGAAATTCCCGCTCTCCGATCGCGAGGGCTCGCTCGTCATCTGGACGACCACCCCCTGGACCATCCCAGCGAACACCTTCGTGGCGGTCGACGAAGACCTGAGCTATGCCGCCGTCGAGGCTGAGAAGAGGGAGGCGCAACGCGCCTCGAATCGAAGCGGTGAAGCCGCGGAGAAAGACGTGCTCTATCTCGAGGAATCACTCGTCGAGGACGTTCTCGAGGCCGGTCGATACAGCGACTACGAGGTCCTTTCGACCCACTCCGGCGAGGAGTTGGTCGGGTGGGAGTACGACCACCCGCTCCGCGAGCAAGTCCCGGACGCCCCGGACTTCGAGGGCGCTGGGCAGGTCTACACCGCGGATTATGTGGAAGCCGAAGACACGGGACTGGTTCACTCTGCGCCCGGCCACGGGGAAGTCGACTTCGAGCGCGGGACGGAACTGGGCCTGGAGATCTTCTGTCCGGTGGGGGAGGACGGCGCGTTTGACGACCGGGCGGGGGCCTACGCCGGGGAATACGTCAAGGACGCCGACGAGCAGATCATCGCAGATCTGGAGGAAAACGGCGCCCTCCTTGCCCAGGAGACCGAACACCACTCCTACGGGCACTGCTGGCGGTGTGATACCCCGATCATTCAGATCGTCACCGACCAGTGGTACATCACGATCACCGACGTGAAAGACGACCTCCTCGAGAACATCGAGGAGACCGAGTGGCACCCCGAATGGGCCCGTGACAGTCGGTTCCGGGACTTCGTCGAGGAGGCCCCGGACTGGAACGTGTCCCGCCAGCGGTACTGGGGCATCCCCATTCCGATCTGGATCCCGGAGGACTGGAATGGCACGATGGAGGAGGCACTCGTGATCGGCACCCGCGAGGAACTGGCCGACCGGGTCGATCAGGACGTCAATCCCGAGTCCGTTGACCTCCATAAAGGGAGCGTTGATGACCTGACGATCAGCAAGGAAGGCCGGACGTACACCCGTGTTCCGGACGTGTTCGACGTCTGGCTCGACTCCTCGGTGGCCTCCTGGGGGACGCTTGGCTATCCCACCGATAAAGCGACCTTTGAGGAGCTCTGGCCGGCGGATCTGATTATGGAAGCCCACGACCAGACCCGGGGCTGGTTCTGGTCGCAGTTGGGCATGGGCACCGCCGCGCTCGATCAGGTCCCCTACCACGAAGTGTTGATGCACGGACACGCGTTGATGCCCGACGGCCGGGCGATGTCCAAGTCCAAGAACATCACCGTCGATCCGGGCGAGGTCATGGACGAGTACGGTGCGGACCCCATGCGGTTGTTCCTCCTCTCGGTCTCCGCCCAGGGTGATGACATGCGCTTCTCGTGGGAGGGGACCGAGACGATGCAGCGAGACCTCAACATCCTCTGGAACGCCTTCCGGTTCCCGCTGCCCTACATGGAGATGGACGACATCGACCCGCTGGCACTTGACGTGTCAAGGGAGCCCCTCGAACGGATCGACCGCTGGCTGCTCTCACGGCTCCAGACCGTCGAGGCGACCGCCGATGAAGCCTGGGCGGACTTCGAGCAGGACCGGGCGCTGGATACGATCCTCGAATTCATCGTCGAGGACGTCTCGCGATACTACATTCAGGTGGTTCGCGAGCGGATGTGGGATCCCGAGGAAAGCGGCTCGAAGCGAGCCGCCTATGCGACCCTGTCCCATGTCTTGCAGGAGGCTATCGCCCTTTTGGCCCCGTATGCGCCCTTTGTCACTGAAGAACTCTACCAACGGCTTACGGCTGGGAAGGGGCTTACCTCTGTTCACATGCTCGATTGGCCCGAACCCGACGGTAACCTGCGCGATTCTTCGCTCGAGGAGGCGATCGCCCACGTCAGGGCCATCGAGGAGGCCGGTTCGCGGGCCCGCCAGGATGCGGGTCGGAAGCTTCGCTGGCCGGTGACCCGGGTCG
>JAGXLJ010000186.1 GCA_018334775.1 Halodesulfurarchaeum sp. | reverse complement strand
CCGCTATTCGACCCCTGATGGGGAGATTACAAACGGCGCTAATCCGAACGGATCAACGGATAATGTGGCGGGTATTCTGGGCGACACCGAGAACGTGGCCGTGTTGATGCCCCACCCTGAGCGCGTGGCTCTAGCCGATATTGGGCCGACAGACGGGCGGGGAATTCTTGCGGGCTTCGGAGCAACTACCGTCGCACCGTGACCGGGTCCCGAGTGGCGATCCAGCGGTGCGGGCCGTCATCGTCCCGGATCTCGAACCAGCCATCCGAACAGTCGTAGCCCTCGCAAATGGGTTCGTCCATAACGTGTCATTCGCGGCGAGTTGCTCGCCACGAGTGGTACTATCACCCGGGGGGTATTCAATCAATGGTATATTCTACTGGGAAACACGCCGTTCAGTTTACGAGTGGCATGTTGTAACTCGTCTCTCGCTCGCAGACTGACTCCCAGGTCACCTCACACTCACAGGACACTTCGTCGAACACTGATGGGTCCTGGCGGCGGTTGAAGTCCCCGATCGCTCGCGTTACGGTTTCGTCACACTCCCCGCAGTTGTGAGGCCCACGGTCGTTTCCAGCCCCGACGGGGTCCGAGACGACGATTGCGTCAACCGTAGCCGTCTGTTCGAGCACGTCGGTGACCGACCAGAGCCACGGTGGCCGATAGCCGTTATCGTAGTAGAGTTCCTCGACGAGCGTGTCTTCCATAACCGTCGTCGGGTTGACTGATATCGTATGCGCAAGCGGTGCCAGTTGCTCGATGGACGAAACTGCGTCCTCGATCGCTTCGGATTCGGTCAGGAACGGTGGTTTGAGCAACAGGTACGCTTTCACGCTGGCGCCGGCCTCGTGAGCGGTTTTCGCAGCGTCTACGACCGCGTCAAAGTCGAAATATTTGTTCACACAATCCCGGCGCACACGGTCAGTGGCCGTTTCGACGCCGATGGCCACGTCGGTCGCGAGCCCAGCGTCGAGAAACGGTTCAAGCCGAGATTCGGTGACGAAATCCGGCAGACTCTCGATGACGATACGCTCGCGGTCCGCGAACCGCTCGGCGATTCCCTGGCGGCTGGGGGCCCCTACCTCCCGGTCGTCCAGGATCGATCCCGAGGAGTAGAGTTTCACCACCGCCGCCGGCTCGTCAGCGTTCGCCGCTTCGTACTCGATCGCGGATTCGATCTGACTCATGAGTGCCTCGTGGCTCACGCCCTCGGCGTTTTCGGATTCCGAGACGTAGCCACACATCGTACAGCCCCCGGCCCGGGCCCAGCGACAGCCCCCGGTGTCCAGAATGATCGTGAGCGAGGATCTGATGCCGTCGGGTGTGAGGTCCTTGTCAAGCCAGGTCCGAGTCGGCTGGGTCGGATCCCCGCCCTCGTGGCGCGAGCGCAGCCGACCGGTGGCTCGGTTGAGCGCGTCCATCCCACGCCCATAGTCGTAAGTGTCCGGCGTCGCGTCGGTCATGATGGAATTGATGGCGGCGGCGCGTAAATCGCCGTCGCTCGATCACGTAACTATATTTGGTTACATACCGACGGGAAAAACTACGCCCCATCCACCCCTATACAATTGATGGAGGTTACTTATGACAGAACTCGGCGGATTCAACGACCGTGTCGCCAGGGTCGATCTGACTGAGGGCTCGGTAGCCTATGAAAGCATCCCGGACGAGGACGCCAAGAAGTACATCGGGGCGCGGGGTCTCGGTGTCAAATACGTCTTCGACAACGGTCCGGACGTGGACCCGACAGGTTCGGAAAACATCCTGACGTTCATGACTGGCCCGCTGACCGGTTCGCGGGCTGTCATGTCCGGCCGAATCGCCGTCGTGACCAAGTCACCGCTCACGGGGACTGTTACCGATTCCCATCACGGGGGCTGGAGTGGAGCACGGCTCAAATGGTCGGGCTTCGACGGCCTGATTTTCGAAGGCGCGGCCGAGGAGCCGGTGTATGCCGTCATCGAGGACGGTGACGTCGAACTCCGTGATGCGTCCCACGTTTGGGGTATGACCACCCACGAGGCTCGCGACGTGCTCGAAGAGGAGGTCGAGGGGGAGTACGGGAAGAACCTGAGCTTCATGGGTATCGGCCCGGGCGGCGAGAACGGCGTCAAATACGCCTGCATCATGAACGAGGACGACCGCGCGAGCGGTCGTGGGGGAACCGGATGCGTGATGGGGTCAAAGAACCTCAAGGCCGTGATGGTCAAGGCCACCACGGACATGCCTGAACCCGCGGCCGTCGAGACGTTCACCGAGGGGACGTCCGAGGCCATGTCGGTGGTTCAGGAATCGGACGTTACCGCTCCGAACGAGGGTGGACTCTCGGTCTATGGAACGAACGTCCTGATGAACCTCACCGAGGAGATCGACGCACTGCCAGCCCGGAACGGGAAGTATACCTCGACCCGGGCCGAGCGGGAAGCCGAACCCGAGGAGCCCAACATGGACTCGGAGAACGTCTCCGGGGAGTACGTCCGGGAGAACATCCTCGTGGACGAACCGACATGTCACTCCTGCCCGGTCGCCTGCAAGAAGGAGGTCGAGGTCAGCACGACCGTCGACGGCGAGGATGTCGACCTCCGGATGGAGTCCCTGGAGTACGAACCGGCGTTCACGTTCGGTCCCAACCCCATGAACGAGGACATCGAGAAACTGGCCATCATGATCGACCGGTGTAACAAGATGGGCATCGACGCCATCGAGACCGGGAACATCATCGCGCAGGCCATGGAGATGGACGAGAAGGGCTACCTCGAAGAGGGTATTGATTGGGGCGACGCCGACAAGATGATCGGCCTGATAGAGCGGATCGGCCGCCGCGAGGACGAACTGGCCGACGCCCTCGCCGAGGGTGCGGCGGGTGCGGCGGCGGAGTTCGACGCGGAGGACACCAGACTGGACGTCAAGAACCAGACGATCCCGGCTTACGACCCGCGGGGCATGAAGGGCATGGCCATCGGCTATGCGACCTCGAACCGCGGCGCTTGCCACCTGCGCGGCTACACGCCTGCCGCAGAGGTATTGGGCATCCCGGAGAAAGTCGATCCCGTCGAGGCGGAGGGCAAAGGCGAACTCCTCGCGGTGTTCCAGGACCTGCATGCGGTTTCGGACTCCTTTGACCTCTGCAAATTCAGCGCCTTCGCCGAGGGCATCGAGGAGTACACCGCCCAGTACAACGGCATGACCGGGCGGGACATCTCCGAGGACGAGTTGACCAAAGCCGGCGAGCGGATTTACACGCTCGAACGCTACTACAACAACCTCAACGGCTTCGACGGCGAGGACGACACGCTGCCCGAGCGGTTCCTCGAGGATTCCGAGGCAGGCATCCCTGGGAAGGGCGCTGCCGAAGGCGAACTGGTCGAGATGGACCTCCTCAAGGACGAGTACTACTCCGTCCGCGGTTGGGAGGACGGCGTTGTGCCTGAGGAGAAACTCGACGAACTTGGTATCGAAGTGGGCCCGGGCACCGGTGTGAGCGGCGCGGCCTCCGCTGACGACTGACCGGCCTGTCCGATCCGCGGTCGACACCGTGGCAGGTTTCGACAAAGACAGGGTCCTTAAGAGAGCGGACTCATTGATGGGTAACATGCCCACCGTCGCTGACATCCGGTCCCACGACGACGCGGATCGACCACTGACCTTCTTGACTGCCTACGATGCCCCAACCGCTGCTGCTGTTGACGAGGCGGGCGTGGACATGATCCTCGTCGGCGATAGTGTTGGAAACACGATGCTCGGCTACGATTCTACGCTTCCGGTGACCGTCGAGGAGATTCTCAGTCATACGGGTGCTGTAACCCGGGCCACAGAAGACGCCCTGGTCATTGCCGACATGCCCTTCATGAGT
>JAGXLJ010000185.1 GCA_018334775.1 Halodesulfurarchaeum sp. | reverse complement strand
ACGAGCGGCCACCGAAGGAGCTGGCCCAGGAGCTCGGCCTCCTTGACCAGGAAAATACGGCACCCGGCGATCTCACCGTCGAGTCCCTGGTCACCCATGGCCGGTACCCACATCGCAGCTTCCTCGAGGGACTCGACGCCGCAGACAGGCAGGCCATCGATCGTGCGATGAACCTGGCCGGGGTGGCCCACCTCCGCGAGGAACCGGTGGCGGAACTCAGCGGGGGCCAGAAGCAACTCGCCTTCATCGCGATGGTCTTGGCCCAGGAGACCGAGGTCCTGCTGCTCGACGAACCGACGACCCATCTCGACCTCCACCATCAGCTTCGCGTTCTCGAGGTCGTTCGGACACTCAACCGGGATCGGGACGTGACGGTCTGTGTGGTCCTGCACGACCTCCAGCAGGCCGCCCGCTTCGCCGATTACGTGATCGCGCTTCACGACGGGGCGATATACGACTGGGGCCCGCCCTCGACGGTGGTCGACGATGAGCTGCTCGCGGCGGTTTTCGACGTGGAGGCGACGGTGCGTAACGGGGACGTGCCACAGATCGAACCACGCCGGGCCATCGATTGAAATCCACCGAGCTTAGGGCATTCGACCACGTCGGTCGATCAATGAAAGGCCGAATCCTCGTGACCGGCGCGACGGGAACCGTCGGATCCACGGTGGTTCACGTGCTCGAAGACGAGACCGCGACCGTCAGGATCGCGTCTCGACGCCCCGAGGAAGCAAAGGACGCGTTCTCAGCAGACGTCGAGTCCGTGGCGTTTTCCGTCACCGAGCCGGAAACCTGGGGGCAGACCCTCGACGGTGTGGATGCAATCTTCCTGATGCTGCCGCCTGGAACGGGCGTGGATCCGATCCGTGAATTCGTGGATGCGGCCGCACGCGTCGGCGTCGAACACGTCACGTTTCTCTCAATTCTGGGGGCCGAGACGGTGCCGGTCCTGCCACACCGGCGGATCGAACGGCACCTTGCTGCCGCAGCCGTCGAGTTCACGTTCCTCCGTGCGGCCTACTTCGCCCAGAACCTTCTCGATATCCATCGCCCCGAAATCGTCGAACGCGACGAGATCTTCGTCCCTGCTGGGGACGGCGCGATGGGCATCATCGACGCTCGGGACGTCGGGCAGGTCGCAGCGACGGCCCTTGTGGAGCCGGAACACCGGAACCGAGCCTACACACTCACGGGCCCGGAGTCGGTTTCCTTCCACGAGTTGGCACGCGTGGCGAGTGACGTTCTGGAGAGGCAGGTTCGGTATGCCGATCCCTCCGTGGTTCAATTCGCCCGCCGGATGTACGCCCGCGGGATTGCGCCCGGTTTGATCGCGTTCATGATCGCGGAGTATACGGTCACGCGTCTCGGCTGGGCTTCGCGGACGAGCGACACAGTGCAGAACATCCTCGGCCGCGAACCCAGCACGCTCCGGAAATTCTTGGAGGATCACCGTGTCGATCTCCAGGCCGAGTGAGGCATCCCAAACACCGGAGAACCGAATGGTCGAATCGCAACCATAACGGTCGGGCCCTGCGAGTCTTTGGGTATGGAACTGGGCATCATCGGACTCGGGCGCATGGGGCGGATTGTCGTTGATCGGGTCCTCGACGCAGGCCACGACGTGGTTGCCTTTGACATCGACGAGGGGGCCAGGGCCGACGCCGCGAACGCGGGTGCGGAGGTCGTCGAATCGATCCAGGCGGTCCCGAAGGTGCTGGACTCGCGTCGGCACATCTGGCTGATGGTCCCGGCCGGAGATCCGGTCGACGCCGCACTCGACGAACTCGAACCGCACCTCGATCTGGAAGACGTGGTCGTCGACGGCGGGAACTCCCACTTCGAGGACTCGCTCGAGCGGGCCGAGCGGATCGAAGCCCGGTATCTGGACTGCGGGACCAGCGGCGGGCCCGCCGGGGCCGAGGTTGGGTTCTCGCTCATGGTCGGCGGCCCCGAGGAGGCCTACGATTCCCTCGAACCGATCTTCGACGCGGTCGCGACTGGACCGGACGGCCACGAACGCATGGGGCCCGCCGGCACCGGTCACTACGTCAAGATGGTCCACAACGGCATCGAGTACGCGCTCATGCAGGCCTACGGCGAAGGGTTCGAACTGCTCGCCGAGGGTCGCTACGATCTGGATCTCGAGTCCATCGCCCGGACCTGGACCAATGGCGCGGTCGTTCGCTCCTGGCTCCTGGAACTCGCCGAGGAATCCTTTCGGGAGGAGGGCGGGGATCTGGGTGACGTCGCGGATTACGTCGCCGGCGGCTCCACCGGCACCTGGACGGTCCAGGAATCGCTCGAACAGGAGGTACCCCTGCCGCTCATCTACCAGGCTCTCGCGGAACGCTTTTCTTCGCGAGCGGGCCCACGCCTCTCTCGACGGCTGGCCAACCGCCTCCGGTACGGCTTCGGCCGCCACGAGATCGAACGCCAATAGGCGAGCACCGCGCCGACCGGAACGCCCAAAGTGATATCCCTCCTTGCCTGTGTCAATGCAACGCCCAAAGAGCGAAGACGCCGGCTATCGGAACCGGCGGGCGGACGGCGGCGAACCGGCCCTGACCGACCAGCCGATCGAGGCGAGTGCACCCGAGGAATTCGGGCTGGTGCAGGTCTGGTGGGGCGACGGCAAGGGCAAGACCACCGCCGCGATGGGGATGGGCCTCCGGGCCGTCGGCCACGGCTATCGGGTCCACCTGCTGCAGTTCATGAAGGGCGGGACCCAGACCGTCGAGGACACCCGCGGGGAGTACAACGCGATCGCGGCGTTGCCGGGGTACACCTACGAGAACCTGGGCCACTACGGCTGGCACCGCCAGGGGGTTGGCCCCGACGAGGACGAACACAAGCTACAGGCCGAGGCCGGTCTGGACCGGACGCGAGAACTGCTCGCCGGAGCGCAGGCGGCAGATCTGTCGACGCCCTTCGAGTCCGACAGCGACCCCGAAGACGGCGTTCACATGCTGATTCTCGACGAGATCATCTACGCGGCCAATCGCGGGCTGATCGAACCGGACTCGATCATCGATTTGATCGAATCAAAACCCGAATCCCTCGAACTGGTGCTCACCGGCGGTCATGACTCGCCGGATTACCTCGATGGCCACGTCGACCTGATCAGTCACGTCTCACTCGAAACCCATCCATTCGAGGACGGGACGCGAGGACGGAAAGGAACTGAGTACTGAGTCAGGCCAGGAAGCCGCCGATCGCTCCGCCGATGGCGCTGTCGATGGCCATGAAGAGTGCGACGACGAGCGCGAGGAGGAAGACGCTTCCACCGGCCAGGGGCCCCAGGATCCCGAACCCGATTGATCCGAAAATCGTCACGAGTACTGCGAGGAGCATGGAGAGCAAAATCCCGCCGATGGCCCCGGCTAGCAGGCCGTGCCACGCGCCGCTCCAGGTGCCCGAAGCTGCGATGTATCCGGCCGCGAACCCGCCGAGCAGCCCGGCAGCGAGTTGTCCGATCCCCGGAATCAGCAGGCCGATTATTCCAATCAGTATCTCGACGAGAAACCCGATTCCGACGGCTCGCCAGTTCGTCATCGTTCTCTCCGACCGTGGCGATGGTCCATGCGGGTCTCCTCAGCATTTCGAGCGGCGTTCATAGCCTGGCGGTCGAGTGCCTGGAGGAAGAGCTCGTCGATGGCTGCCAGCGATTTTAGGCGACGGCTTCGTAGGTCACGGTGACCTGGGCGGACACGGAGACCGGTCCGGAGTCGATCTCGGTGCCGCTTGCCACGGCCCCGCCGGCTGCGGTCTCGTAGCGGACGATCGGCGAGTGCCGGGTCTCGGTTGTGATCTCACTCGGGCCGGTGATGGTCAGTTCGGACTGGGTCGCGAGGGTGTCGGCC
>JAGXLJ010000184.1 GCA_018334775.1 Halodesulfurarchaeum sp. | reverse complement strand
TGCCACGATCCCCGAGGATGTCATTGATTCCTTGGATACCCTGTGTGGGGAGGCCACAGAGATTATCGAGACGGCGTTTGATGCGCTCTTTGAGACGGAGGCTGACCTTGCCACCTCACTCGCAAACGATGCTCGGACTGGAGTGAGTGAAATCGACGATCAGGCCAGAACTATCGATGATCAACTCCGTCAACTTGATCCCACTCGCGCCCGATTCCTCGGCTTGATTGTCGACTCGCTCTCACGGAGTGCCGACTATGGCGGAAATATTGCCGAAACAGCACTTCAAAAGGCAGCCCCGGCACCGGACTTGTAACGAATCCGTTCTTTTATCCCTCCAGACCGCTAATCCGACGGCGATGCGCGACGGATTTCCGGACTACGTCGACGTCGATTACACAGCAGGCGAAGAGGAAAGTGCTGAAAGCTATCCAGATATCGAGGCAAAGATCCAGAAAGGGATCGAAGTCGTCAAAACAGGCCTCATGGAGTACGAAAATCCGGCCGTCATGTGGACCGGTGGCAAGGACTCGACCTTAACACTGTACCTGGTTCGGGAGGTCGCCAACGAACTGGGCTACGACATGCCCCCGGCGGTCTTTATCGACCATTTCCAACATTTCGAGGACCTCCACGAGTTCGTCGAAGACTGGGCGGCTCGATGGGATATCGAAGTCATATGGGCTCGCAATGAGGATATCGGAGACATCGTCGACTCGCGGGATCTCGAACCGGGAGATGACATCGAGATATCGGAACTGTCCGATCACAACCAACGCCACGTCAACGAGATTCTGGAATATGAAGAGGACTCCTTCCCGTTCCTACTGGACACCTACGTTGGCAATCACCTTCTCAAAACCGTCGCCCTCAACGATTCACTCGAGGAGCACGAAATCGACGGGGTCATCTCAGGCGTTCGCTGGGACGAACAGGAAGCCCGCGCCGACGAGACGTTCTTGAGTCCACGCCATAACCCGGATATCTATCCGCCACACGACCGTGTGCAACCGATTCTCCAGTTCGACGAAGCCGACGTCTGGGAGGCCTTCTGGAATTTCGTAGTGCCGGAAACCGTTTCTGAGTTCCCCGATGAGGGCTACGTGCCCCAGACCTTCGATGATCTTCCCGAAGGCGTCGACCGGGAGGACATTCCAGTCTCGCCGAAGTATTTCGAAGGGTTCCGGTCGCTCGGGAGCCAAGTGAGCACGGAAAAATCAGACCAGGTCCCGGCTTGGAAGCAGGATCTCGAGGGGACGACCGAGCGAGCGGGCCGAGCCCAGGACAAAGAGGACCTGATGGAACGGCTCCGTGACCTTGGCTACATGTAAACAGGAGAGACAGTCGGTTCTAATTCCAGGGACCGAATCCCGGATCCACCTGTCGTTCGGTCCGATCGATTCCATCGATGTGGTCGATATCTTCTGGATCCAACTTCAGTTCTCGGCTGGCCCAGTTATCCGCGATGTGATCCTTGGTGGTTGCTTTTGGGATCCGGGTTACACCTTTCTCCGCGAGCCACGCCAGACTTACCTGGGCTTCGCTGACTGTGTGTTTCTCGGCAATGGACGAGATTTCGGGCACGGTGAAGACGTTCCCACGTGCGAGCGGCGAATACGCCACGATTTCCGTTCGGGTTCCCGCCACGGACTTTTGCAGTTCTTTCTGTGGCAACAACGGATGCATTTCGATCTGGTTTGCAAAAGGGCCTTCTCCGAGCATTCTTCGGGCCGTTTCGAGGTGTCTGGGTTCGAAGTTACTCACGCCAATATGGCTGGTTAGCCCTTCCTGTTGAAGAGTCTCGAACGCTGAGAGGGTGGTTTCCGGATCGTATGTATCGGCCGGCCAGTGAACGTAGAGCAGATCGACCGAATCGACGCCCAGTTTATCCAAACTCGTCTTTGTCGTCCGGCGAACGGCGTCCGGATTCAAACTGTCAATCCAGACTTTCGTCGCCAGGAATATGTCCTCACGATCGACTGCGGCCGACTCGATCCCACGGCCGACGTGCTCTTCGTTGCCGTAGATTTGGGCTGTATCGACGTGGCGATAGCCCATTTCGAGGGCCGTCTTGACAGCTTTTGCACAGGCATCGGGATCTGTGTTTTCCCAGGTTCCGATTCCAAAGTTCGGAATCTTTACTGCTGGCGCTGTCTCGTTGTGATCCGATGACATACGAGAACTTTCGGGGGTCCGAATCAAAACGGTTGGGGCCTCGGTAGCGGATTAGTACTTCGGGTCCGCGCCGCTGATTTCATAAACGGTGTCGTAGATTTCGTCTCGTCTGGCCCGCCAGTCCTCGAAGCCGTCGGGATCCCTAGGATAGTCGTCGTACACTGCTTTGAGTTTGAGGGCCTGTTGGTGGACCCGATACAGGCCGAAGAGCGTTTTCCAGTGCCCGAATGTCCGTCGAAGCGTATCCAGTTTCAGCCCAAGGGACATGCCAGCGGCCCCCTTTCCGAGTGCGTCGATCAATGCCTGTCCGGGGAGTGCAGTCACGATTCCCGTTAATTCGTCCACATTGTGGGTGCCGGCCCAAATGTTGTAGAGGTCAATCGCGGCAAACCGCTTCCCGAAGTCCGTCATTACCTTTCGGTTGTACTCCCAGAGTGCGTCCTCGCTTACGTCACCGTTCTCGATTCCTTTGATTGCGGCTTCTGCGGCCCAGTGTCCGGCTTTGGCTGCGCCGGGAATGCCGCCACCGGTCGCGGGGTTGACAGGGGCGGCGGCGTCACCCACCGCAGCATAGCCGGGTGCGACAGCGGAATCGTACGGTCTTCGGGTCGGCAGGGCGGCTCCGAGTTTGTCGATAACCTTCGCATTCTCGAATTCGGACCGACTCCGCACGTCTTTCTTGAGGTGATCGACGAGTTTCATCGGCGGTTTGTTCATCTGAAATCCAAGCCCTGCGTTGATCATCGTTTCCGTCCTGGGGAAATACCAGAGATAGCCAAGTTCGGCGGTTGGCATGAAGACGATCGAGTCGTCGTATTCGACTGGATCTTCGACTTCGATAACTTCCCGATACGCCGAACAGAACTGCTGAAAGTGAACCTTCGTATCGAAGGTGCTCTCGGAGAAATCTACCTGGTCTTGCAGAATCGACATCGCTCCGGCCGCGTCGATCACCATCTCGGCCTCGAAGGTTGTTTGGTCCCCGTTTTGCGAACTGTGGACACCCTTTACCTGCCCCTTTTCTTGGATGACGTCCTGTACGACCTGGTTGTACCGGATATCAACGCCCAACCGCTCGGACTCCTCTAAGAGGACCTCACCGTACCGTCGGCGGTCGACGACTGCCCCGGCTTCTTCGAAGGGAATCTCAAGGGTTTCCTCAGTTTGTGGGTTTTCGAAGCGGGCGTATTGGATATTTTCGTTCGTAAAGGATTCGTCCTTGAGGTATTCACGATCGATGACATCCGGGAAGGTCGACTTGCCCTTGATCGCGTCACCGCACGCGATGTGTCCGGCATTCGATTCGGATTTTCGCTCGAGTAAGACGACATCGAGGCCGGCATCTGCAACTGTCGACGCGGCGAAGGTGCCGGCGGTACCCCCGCCGACGACGACCACGTCGAAGGACTCCGTGGGCATTGTTGTATTTAACTCCGCCGTCGGGTCCTAAAAAACTCGCGGGACTGGTCCAACTCGCCCCTTTGTCGGGGAAGTTTCAATTTACGTCGTACTTGTACGTGGCTGTCTTTGGATCGATGCCGAAATCTTCGGCCTGTTCGTCTCCCTCTGACTCGGTTTCTTCTTCTTCTTCTTCTTCTTCTTCTTCTTCCTCGCCAAAACGGCGACGGAGCCGTCGTGGTACTGTAAACGTGTCACTATCGATTCGGGACGGTGCAGCATCCGGAT
>JAGXLJ010000183.1 GCA_018334775.1 Halodesulfurarchaeum sp. | reverse complement strand
GAAGAGGAGTCCCGGGCCTTCCCCAGGGTCTGCATGATTTTCATCTCGAGGGTTTCGTCGACCGTTCGACCTGGGAGACTCTCGAGTTCACCGCGATCGTAGGTCGTGATGAGTTCCTGGACCCTGGCTTCGGCGTTATTGATGGCCTCGTCGATCTGTTCTTGGGCAGCTCCTGGAATCGTCTCGTCGTCGATCCCGATCGAGAAGCCAAAGTGCATGATCGAGCGGACCGCGAGCGCCGAGATCTCGTTGATCAGCTTGCGGGCTCGGGTCTTTCCGAACTGCTTGGCCACCGTGTCGACGACTTCGCCTCCAAAGGCACCGACTGCGTCCTCATCAATCGTCCCCGCTTCGAGCGTACCGTCATCGATAGTGACAGTATCCCCGGCGGAACTCATAAACTCGAGGTTCAGTCCCGCTGGAAGCAGTTCGCTGAAGAGTTGCCGTCCAGTCCAGACCGGTTCGCCGGACTCTTCTTCGATCGCTGGGTCTGGAAGCTGGTCGATACTCGTCTGTCGGAGCAGGTCTGAGGCCTGTGTCTCGTTAAAGGTTGGATTCGTGTGGGTGAGCAGGTAGGTGCCGGTAATGTGGTCCTGAATGGAGCCGACGATGTTCTCGCCGAAGCGCGGGCTCAACATCTGCTCTTGCACGCGCATGAGAACCCGCGCCTCGGCCCGGGCTTCCTCGTTTTGTAGGGCGTGCATGTTCATCTCGTCGCCGTCGAAGTCAGCATTGTACGGCGGACAGACAGTCGTGTTCAGCCGGAACGTCTTGAACGGCATCACGACGACTTCGTGGGCCATGATCGACATCCGATGCAGCGACGGCTGCCGGTTGAAGATCACGATGTCCCCGTCGACGAGGTGGCGCTGGACTTCCCAGCCCGCTTCGACGCGTTCGGCAAGTTCCTCCGAAACCTTCTCGGTCACTCGAACCCGGCGTCCGTCCGGTCGAGTCACGTAGTTTGCGCCAGGATGGGTGTCAGGGCCGTTCGACACGTAACGGCGGGCCCGTTCGAGGTTGTTCTCGTTGACGACCATCGTCTGGGTCATCTCGGTGGCAACCCGGTCTGGAACCCCGACTTCGTTTAGCGACAGCGTCGGGTCTGGGCTGATGACTGTCCGGGAGGAGAAGTTCACCCGCTTCCCGGAAAGTGAGCCACGGAAGCGACCCTCCTTGCCTTTGAGCCGCTGTGAGAGAGTCTTGAGCGGTCGACCCGAGCGGTGACGGGCTGGCGGGGTGCCACTGATCTCGTTGTCCATGAACGTCGTGACGTGGTACTGGAGGAGTTCCCAGAGGTCCTCGATGATCAGTTGTGGGGCGCCCGCTTCGCGATTCTCCATGAACCGCTGATTGATGCGGATAATGTCCACAAGTTTGTGGGTCAGGTCGTCCTCGGAACGCTGCCCGTTGTCGAGGGTGATCGACGGTCGCGTCGTGACCGGCGGCACTGGCAGCACTGTGAGGATCATCCACTCCGGTCGGGAATGTTCGGAATCGATTCCGAGCACCTCCAGGTCCTCGTCCGAAATGTCTTCGAACCAGTCCCGGATATCCGAGGGCATCAGCTTGTTCATGTCCTCGGTGGTGAGATCCGTCGAAAGTGCCCGCTCGATGGCGTCCCGGTCGTCCTTCCGGGGGCGGAACTCCCCGGACATGATCTCGTTGATCCGGTCCAGTGCGATATTGGTCTCGTCCGCCAGGTCCTGTGGTGCGACCGGCTCGGCCTCCTCCTCGTCCGGATCGGGCTGCATCGCCTGGGCGATCCGCTCGGAGTAGTCCTCAGCGAGGACCTGCTGGATCTCGTAGTAGGTGGTCGGTTTCTCGTGTTTGACGTCGTACTGTTTCTCCCCGCAATGCGGGCAGACGTCGGTTTTCCGGGCTTCCCGGATTGCCGATTTCGTCACGTCATCGACGTCCTTGTCCAGACTTCGGGTCCGCTCGAGTTCGTCACGATACGTATTCTGGGACTCCTCGTCGAGGAGCAATCGCGAGCACTCCCGACAGGTTCCGCGAAGCAGCCGACGGATAAGTTTTGAAAAGCCGACGTGGATGACCGGCGCAGCGAGTTCAATGTGGCCAAAGTGGCCGTTGCATGAACCAGAGCGCTGGCCACAGGTCTTACACTCCAGACCGGGGTCGATCACGCCCAGACGGGGGTCCATCAGTCCCATATCGATGGGGAACCCGTCGTCGTCGTAGGTGTCGGCCGTGATGACCTTCGTGGCACTCATATCGCGATACTCCTCGGGGTCCATCAGCCCGAAGCTGATCGTGCCGATCGACTTGGGGCTCTGTCCAGTTGACATTTATACGGCGTCCTCCAGTTCGAGGCGGGGGGCGATTCCAAGTGCTTTCATCTCGTCGAGCAGGAGTTTGAACGCGTAACTCATCTCGATCTCGTGAACGTCGGTTTCCTCCCCGCAGTTCGGGCAGTGCACCCGACGTTCGTTGACGTTCTCCACGGCGGTCATGCCACAGTTGCCACAGACGTGGATGTACTCCTTGTCCGAGGAGTCAACCAGACGCTCTTTGAGCACCATCGCGGCCCCGTGGCCGATGACCGTGTCTCGCTCCATCTCGCCCAGTCGAAGGCCACCCTCGCGGGCTCGACCTTCAGTCGGTTGCCGGGTGAGCACCTGCACCGGTCCTTTCGACCGGGCGTGAATCTTGTTCGACACCATGTGGTAGAGTTTGTGATAGTAGATGGTGCCGACGAAGATCTCGGCCTCGATCTTCTCTCCGGTGATGCCCGAGTACATGACCTCCTTGCCTGAGGACTTGAAGCCGTGGTCCTCAAGCGAGTCGCGGAGTTCGGATTCGTCTTCGCCCGTGAACGGCGTGCCGTCGACCCGTCGTCCTTCGAGAGAGCCGGCTTTGCCGCCGAGCATCTCGAGGACGTGGCCGACCGTCATCCGTGACGGGAGGGCGTGTGGGTTCAGAACCAGGTCTGGAACGACGCCCTGTTCGGTGAAGGGCATATCCTCCTGGGGTGCAAGGTGACCCACGACCCCCTTCTGGCCGTGCCGTGACGCGAACTTGTCCCCGAGTTCGGGGATCCGCTCGTCCCGCACGGAGACTTTGGCGAGTTTCGAGCCGTCCTCGCCTTCCATGAGCGTGACCGTGTCGACGACGCCGTCCTCGCCAGACCGCATCGTGACTGAGGTTTCACGTCGTTTCTGCGGTGAGAGCCCACCCATATCGTCCGGTTCTTCGAGGAACCGGGGCGGTGAGGTCTTCCCGAGCAACACGGAGTTCTCGTCGACGACCGTTTCCGGGTTGACGAGGCCGTCCTCGTCGAGGTGCGTGTAAGCGTCTTCGCCACGAGAGCCCCGAACGTCCGTGTCGGGTATCTCGAAGCGGTCTTCCTGGCCACCTGGGTAGCGGCGTTCCTCTCCCTCGTAGGTGCGGAAGAAGTGCGAGCGAGCGAGTCCGCGTTCGACCGACCCTTTGTTCATGACCAGGGCGTCCTCAATGTTGAAGCCCTCGTAGGACATGACTGAGACGACGAAGTTCTGCCCGGCCGGGCGCTCGTCGTAGCCGATCTGGTCGGTGGTCTGGGTCTTGACCATCCCCTTCTGGGGGTAATGCAAGAGGTGTGCGCGGGTGTCCGGCCGAATACGGTAGTTCGCTGCGGGCAGCCCAAGTGACTGCTTCATCATCCCTGCCCCCATCGTAATGCGCGGCGAGGCGTTGTGTTCGGGATAGGGAATCATCCCTGCCCCGATGCCGAAGATGAGTTGTGGATCGAGTTCGAGGTGTGTGTGGTCCTCGGTGAGGTCGTCCTCTGACACCGCGACGAGGATGTCCTCCTCCTCTTCGGCGTCGATGTACTCGATCTTGCCGGCCCGAACCAGGTCC